>NZ_JANEWM010000032.1:0-52146 GCF_028069825.1 Citrobacter sp. Igbk 14 | reverse complement strand
ATATATAATTGTTACATGTTATATTTTAAATTAAATGAACTTCATAGATAGTATCAAAATGTAGTTTTTTGGATGCACTACATATTCATATAAATTATTATCATAAGGAAATACATAATGAAAAGAAAAGTACTGGCAATTATTGTCCCCGCGTTATTAGCGGCCAGCGCTGCAAATGCAGCTGAAATCTATAATAAGAACGGCAATAAATTAGATCTGTACGGTAAAGTAGATGGCTTACATTATTTCTCTGATGATGCGAGCGATGATGGCGACCAGACTTACGTTCGTGTTGGCTTCAAAGGCGAAACTCAGATCAATAACATGCTGACGGGTTACGGCCAGTGGGAATATAACGTTCAGGCCAACAGCACCGAAGGTGAAGGCGCAAACTCCTGGACTCGTCTGGGCTTCGCTGGTTTAGGCTTTGGCGAATATGGCACCTTCGATTACGGTCGTAACTATGGCGTGGTATACGATGTAGAAGCGTGGACCGATATGCTGCCAGAATTCGGTGGCGATACCTACACCCAGACCGACGTTTATATGACAGGCCGTACCAACGGTGTTGCCACTTATCGTAACCACGGTTTCTTTGGTCTGGTCGACGGTCTGAACTTCGCTCTGCAGTACCAGGGTAATAATGAAAACCCAGGTTCAGGCGAAGGTACTGGCAACGGTGGTGACCGTAAACTGTCTCGTGAAAACGGCGACGGGTTCGGTATGTCCACCTCCTATGACTTCGACTTCGGTTTAAGCCTCGGCGCGGCGTATTCTTCATCTGACCGTACCGATAATCAGGTCGCCCGCGGTTACAACGATGGCATTAATAGCCGTAACAGCTATGCTGGCGGTGACAAAGCTGATGCCTGGACCATCGGTGCGAAATATGATGCCAATGATATCTACCTGGCTGCGATGTATGCAGAAACCCGCAATATGACTGCATACGGCAAAGGTACTTATAAAAATGCTGCTGGTGACGATGTTGATAAAGGCGGTATCGCAAACAAAACGCAAAACTTTGAAGTTGTGGCTCAGTACCAGTTCGATTACGGTCTGCGTCCGTCCGTATCTTACCTGCAGTCCAAAGGCAGTGATTTAGGCGGTCAGAGAGTCAGCCATGGTAATTGGCGTTACGTTGACAAAGACCTGGTAAAATATGTTGATGTCGGTGTGACTTATTACTTCAACAAAAATATGTCCACCTACGTTGATTACAAAATCAACCTGCTGGATGAAGATGACAGCTTCTATGAAAGCAATGGCATCGCAACCGACGATATTGTTGCCGTTGGTTTAGTCTACCAGTTCTAATTTTGTACAAGACGTATCAGGCCTGCTTCATATGAAGCGGGCTTTTTGTTTATTTGAAGCGGATTTTTATGTCGCGAAGGCAATAGACTGACAAACTTGTGAGGATACTCAAAGAAAAAAACATCTGTAGCTGCTGTCGTTGAAAGCAAGGCGTGCAAGTGTTTGAATAGTGGCGGAGAGAGGGGGATTTGAACCCCCGGTAGAGTTGCCCCTACTCCGGTTTTCGAGACCGGTCCATTCAGCCGCTCTGGCATCTCTCCGTTCTGGTGGTTGCCATGATGCCAGGTAATTTGGCATTTTAACAGACCCAGTTCCGTCAATTTCGTTCAAGTGACGAGTTTGCGAGCAAAACGATGATTAAGTGGCCCTGGAAAGAGCAAGAAACAGCCCGGAATGATGACTGGCCCTGGGATGATGCCCTGGCAATTCCTCTTCTGGTGAATCTTACTGAACAAGAACAAGCCAGGCTTATTGCCCTGGCCGAGCGTTTTTTACAGCAAAAAAGATTGGTTGCACTACAAGGATTTGAACTGGACGCACTAAAAAGTGCACGAATTGCTCTGCTTTTCTGTTTGCCTGTTCTGGAATTAGGCATCGAGTGGCTTGATGGTTTTCATGAAGTCCTCATTTACCCTGCCCCGTTTGTCGTGGATGACGAATGGGAAGATGACATTGGGCTGGTGCACAATCAACGGCTTATTCAGTCAGGCCAAAGCTGGCAACAGGGTCCGGTGATCCTGAACTGGCTTGATATACAGGATTCCTTCGATGCTTCCGGCTTTAATCTGATTATTCATGAAGTGGCACATAAACTTGATATGCGTAATGGCGATCGCGCCAGCGGCGTTCCGGCTATCCCGCTGAGGGAAATTGCGAACTGGGAGCACGATCTCCATGCCGCGATGAACAACATCCAGGATGAAATCGATCTAGTGGGTGAAACGGCCTGCAGTATAGATGCCTACGCAGCAACCGATCCTGCAGAATGCTTTGCGGTATTATCCGAGTATTTCTTCAGCGCCCCCGAGTTGTTTGCACCACGTTTCCCGGCATTGTGGCAACGCTTTTTCCAGTTCTATCGCCAGAATCCAATGCTTCGGTTGCGCGATAGCCAGGAAGAAGACCATTTTCGCTCATCAAATGTGCATTAATACTGAATTTGAAGATTAATTAACCAATTGATATGGCGTATTAATTTTACTGTTGACACGTCATGGTGAGGTCAGTAATATGCGCCTCGTTCACACGATTCCTCTGTAGTTCAGTCGGTAGAACGGCGGACTGTTAATCCGTATGTCACTGGTTCGAGTCCAGTCAGAGGAGCCAAATTTAAGAAGCCTGCTTAGGAAACTAAGCAGGCTTTTTGCTTTATATTTGATAATCAATCATCACTTCATCAGGCTCCATTGCCTGGCGTTTAATCTCTTCCACAGATAAACCTGCGTTGCATAGTTCGATGAAGCGCCAGACGTAATTGCGCTGCAACTGACCGCGTTTGAGCCCCAGCCAAACGGTGTTCGCATCAAATAAATGCCGGGTATCAAGGCGAGTTAACGTCCCCTCCTCCTGCTCGCCACTGGATTGCTCCGCCACCAGTCCGATTCCCAGCCCAAGCGCGACATACGTTTTAATCACATCCGAGTCCTGTGCACTGAGGATAATATCCGGCACCAACCCTTTACGCGCAAATGCCTCATCAATACGTGAGCGCCCCGTAATGCCCTGCCGATAGGTAATGAGCGGCCAGTGAGCAATAGACTCGAGCGTAAGCGGGGAAGCCTTAACTAATGGATGATCATGTGGAACGAGCAGGCTGTGCTGCCAACGAAACCAGGGAAACGCGACCAGCAGCGGATCGCTGCTGAGTCGTTCACTGGCAATACCAATGTCAGCGCCACCATTTTGCAGGAGAACGTCAATTTCTTGCGGAGTCCCCTGGATAAGCTCCAGGCGAACCTCCGGGAAGAGTTCACGAAATGCTTTGATCACCGCAGGCAAACTATAGCGCGCCTGTGTGTGTGTGGTCGCAATGGTCAACACACCAGACGTATCATTGGTAAACAGGTCCGCCAGTCGGCGAACATTGCTGGCTTCATTAAGAATACGTTCAGCGATCACCAGCAGCGCCTTCCCCGGTTCGGTCATGCCAAGTAAACGCTTACCACGGCGAATAAAAATTTCGATGCCAAGTTCGTCTTCAAGTTCACGAATATGCCGACTTACCCCCGACTGCGAGGTATAAAGAATATTCGCGACTTCCGTCAGGTTGTAATCCTGGCGGGCCGCCTCGCGGATTATTTTAAGTTGCTGGAAATTCACTTTTCGCTCCGGGTACATCAGACATTACGCTATTGTTAAAGTCTGACGCCCGGCATAACAAATAATAAAAACCTGCATCTTATTCCTGGCTGGAATAAGGTTTAACTCACCAACTGTAGCTCACGATTGTCCAGAGCCGGACGGCTAACCAGCGACAACAGAATTTCTTTCACCGCCTGAGCCTGTGGTGTCAAACTGCCTCTGGCTGACATATTAAGCGAGAGGGGCAGATTCATTGAGGGCGTTGTAATCCGCGCCATCCAGCCATTCGCTGCATGACATAATGCCCGGGCTGCTGATTCAGGCAAAACCGTCACCCCCATACCGCTGGCAATCGCGGCCGTTAGGGTAGAGATAGAATCAATTTCACCTATTACTTTGGCCGTTAAGCGGCGCAGTGAGAAGGCTTCGTCAACACGGAGGCGAACCGCACTGTAATCCCGTGGCAGAAACAAATTCATCTGCGCGACTGCCGTTAAATCGACACTTGGCCCAGGACATTCACGCGTCCCCACCAGGAAAAGATCCTCTTTGAGTAACGGTTGACTGGAAATACCCGCGATCGGCGAGCGCTCGTAGAGCACCGCCATATCTAATTGACCACTGAGCAATTTATCGTTCAGCACCGCCCCGCTGTTTTCATGCAAATAGACCAGTACATCGGGCAGCTCGGCGCGAACGGTCTGTAATAACGGCATGGTAATTGATGATGCTGCAGTGCCAGGTGCCAGGCCAATAGAGACGTGTCCACTCAGGGTCTGCCCTACATTATTGACCGCAAGCTGTGCCTGTTCACACTGACGTAATATCGTCCGGGCGTGCGTATACAACACTTTCCCCGCCTCCGTCGGCGTCACCCCGCGTTTAGTGCGGATCAACAACTGTTGATCCAGTTCCCCCTCCAGCGTAGCAACCTGCTGGCTCAGCGCGGGTTGAGCGATATGCAACACTTCCGCTGCCTGGGTCAGGCTACCAATATCGACGATTTTTACGAAGTATTTCAGTCGTCTGAAGTTCATTTTGCCTCCTGTCGGAATACCAGAACCCATGCTGGCAGTCATGAAACTCAGGATTGCAAGATACTTGCCAGTTTCATCTGTAGACGAGTATTTAATGTTAAGCTCCCGTTAAGTAAGGGATAGCGCAGGAAAGGGATAGCTTCTACTGATTCCGCCTTTTTCCGGACTGCCCCACAAGAGGTAGACACGCACCAGAATGGGGCAAATGCCTAAAAAGCATGAAAGATCGCCGCTTTGTTGAATTTGTCAGCAAACGAACACACAATTTCATTTACCCCTTTGACAACCCCCATCGCCCCCGCTAATATGCGCCTCGTTCACACGATTCCTCTGTAGTTCAGTCGGTAGAACGGCGGACTGTTAATCCGTATGTCACTGGTTCGAGTCCAGTCAGAGGAGCCAAATTTAAGAAGCCTGCTTAGGAAACTAAGCAGGCTTTTTGCTTATTAATTTCTTCAATCGTCTTATTTTTCATCTTGCCCTCTTGTAAGGGATAAAATCGTTTTATCTTCTCGTCTGTCGCGGTAGTCTCATTACAGTCGTTTATATCTCGACTGCAATGTGCGTAACCTAACTCCAATACTAATAATTAAAAAACAGTACAGACAGGATAACTATGGATTCCACCCTCACCTCCACGGGTCCCCAGCAGGACACCTCATCGCTTAACCGTGCCCGACGTGCCGCACTCGGCAGCTTCGCGGGTGCCGTGGTCGACTGGTATGACTTTCTGCTTTATGGCATCACCGCCGCGCTGGTATTCAACCGCGAATTTTTTCCGCAGGTTAGCCCAGCAATGGGGACGCTCGCTGCCTTCGCCACCTTTGGTGTCGGGTTTCTGTTCCGCCCACTAGGCGGAATCATCTTCGGCCACTTTGGCGATCGCCTGGGCCGCAAACGAATGTTGATGCTTACCGTCTGGATGATGGGGATTGCAACTGCACTGATTGGTATCATTCCCTCTTTCGACACCATTGGCTGGTGGGCACCTGTCCTGCTGGTGACGCTACGTGCCATTCAGGGTTTCGCCGTCGGCGGCGAGTGGGGTGGCGCGGCATTACTCTCTGTTGAAAGTGCCCCGAAAAATAAAAAAGCTTTCTACAGTAGCGGCGTTCAGGTCGGTTACGGCGTCGGGCTACTGCTCTCTACGGGGCTGGTCTCGTTGATTAGCTCGCAAACAACCGATGAGCAGTTCCTGAGCTGGGGCTGGCGTATTCCGTTCCTGTTCAGCATTGTGCTGGTTCTGGGCGCGCTGTGGATGCGCAACAGAATGGATGAATCGGCTGAATTCGAACAGCAAAAACAGGAACCCCAACCGGTGAAAAAACGACTGCCGGTTATCGAGGCACTCACCCGTCACCCAGGGGCATTTCTGAAAATTATCGCCCTGCGTCTGTGTGAGCTCCTGACGATGTACATCGTCACCGCGTTTGCTCTCAACTACTCCACCCAAAACCTGGGGCTGCCGCGCGAACTGTTTCTGAATATCGGATTACTGGTTGGTGGGCTGAGTTGTTTGACCATCCCCTGCTTTGCCTGGCTTGCCGATCGCTTTGGCCGTCGGCGCGTTTATATTACCGGAGCACTGGTCGGTACGCTCAGCGCTTTCCCGTTCTTCATGGCCCTGGAAGCGCAGTCCATCTTCTGGATAGTGTTCTTCGCGATTATGTTGGCCAACATTGCGCACGATATGGTGGTCTGCGTACAGCAGCCTATGTTTACCGGCCTGTTTGGCGCAAGCTATCGCTACAGTGGCGCGGGCGTGGGCTATCAGGTTGCCAGCGTTGTCGGCGGTGGTTTTACGCCTTTTATTGCCGCTGCATTAGTGACTTTCTCCGGCGGCGACTGGCACAGCGTTGCCATTTACCTGATGGCCGGATGCCTTATTTCGGCCGTCACCGCAATACTGATGAGAGATAAGCAACACGCGTAAACCTTTATGCGAAGGCCATCGGGTCTTCGCATAATCTTCCTCAACGTCTGACTTTTGTTTCACATTCCTGTGACATACTATCGGGAGAGCAGTACATCTGTGGAACAAGGAGACAGACATGAACAATAAGGGCTCCAGCCTGACACCCGCTCAGGCACTGGATAAACTGGACGCGCTGTACGAGCAGTCGGTAAAGGCTCTGCGTAGTGCCATTGGTAAGTATATTGAAACAGGGACACTCCCTGACGACACCGCCCGCCAAAACGGTCTTTTTGTTTACCCATCGCTTTGTGTCACCTGGGATGGCAGTGCCACAAACCCACCGAAAACGCGCGCATACGGACGTTTTACCCATGCTGGCTGCTATACCACGACCATCACCCGCCCGTCGCTTTTTCGCCCTTATCTTGAAGAACAACTGACGCTGCTGTATCAGGATTATGATGCGCATATTTCCGTCGAGCCATCACAGCATGAAATCCCCTATCCGTATGTAATTGACGGTTCTGAACTCACGCTCGACCGCTCGATGAGTGCCGGGTTAACGCGCCATTTCCCTACTACCGAACTCTCACAAATTGGTGACGAAACGGCAGATGGTACCTACCATCCGGCAGAGTTTTCTCCGCTGTCGCACTTCGACGCCCGTCGGGTCGATTTTTCTCTGGCGCGCCTGCGTCATTACACAGGAACACCGGTTGAGCATTTTCAGCCCTTCGTGCTGTTCACCAACTACACCCGCTACGTGGATGAATTCGTCCGTTGGGGCTGTAGTCAAATTCTTGACCCGGACAGTCCCTATATTGCGCTGTCATGCGCAGGGGGGATCTGGATCACTGCAGAAACTGAAGCACCGGAAGAGGCCATCTCCGATCTGGCGTGGAAAAAACACCAGATGCCTGCCTGGCATTTAATTACCGCCGACGGTCAGGGGATCACGCTGGTTAATATCGGCGTCGGCCCCTCTAACGCCAAAACCATTTGCGATCATCTGGCCGTGCTGCGTCCTGACGTCTGGTTGATGATTGGCCACTGTGGTGGCCTGCGCGAAAGTCAGGCAATTGGTGATTATGTTCTGGCTCATGCCTATCTGCGCGACGACCATGTACTGGATGCCGTGCTGCCGCCGGATATTCCGATTCCCAGCATCGCCGAAGTTCAGCGCGCACTGTATGACGCCACCAAAGAAGTCAGCGGCATGCCGGGTGAAGAGGTTAAACAGCGGCTACGTACCGGCACCGTCGTCACCACCGACGATCGTAACTGGGAATTACGCTATTCCGCTTCTGCGCTGCGTTTTAACCTCAGTCGTGCCGTCGCTATTGATATGGAGAGTGCCACCATTGCAGCCCAGGGCTACCGCTTCCGCGTCCCTTATGGCACGTTGCTGTGTGTTTCCGACAAGCCACTGCATGGCGAGATCAAACTGCCAGGTCAGGCCAACCGTTTTTATGAAGGGGCTATTTCTGAGCACTTGCAAATTGGCATCCGGGCTATCGACCGACTGCGTGCTGAAGGCGACCGGCTGCATTCCCGCAAATTACGTACATTCAACGAACCGCCGTTCCGTTAAGGCCTGAAGGTAACTATGCACAACTCAACTCCCCTTTCCGCCCTGCGCAGTCTGCTATTAGCTCAGGGACTGGATGGCATGATTGTCCCCCGTGCCGATGCTCATCAGAGCGAAGACTGCACTCCGCACGACAATAAACTGGCCTGGCTCACCGGCTTTAGCGGTTCCGCTGGTCTTGCATTGGTACTTCGCGATCGCGCGCTGATGTTTGTCGATGGGCGCTATCAGGTCCAGGTGCGTAACGAAGTCTCTCTCGATGATTTTGAAATCCATCATTTGCACGATGAACCTCTGGCCGACTATTTGCAGGCTTACGTAACCTCTGGTGCGCGTATCGGCTTTGAACCTCTGCTGATGGTCAACAGTCAATTTGAAGCACTGTCGGCCACTCACTGCAAACTGATTCCGATGGAACGCGATCCCTTCGACCAGATCTGGCTCGACCGTCCAGCTGCCCCCTGTGGTGTTATTCGTGAAATGCCCATTGAGATAAGCGGTGAAAGTAGCGCGCATAAGCGCGTACGAATAGTGGAGCAACTGACTCAGCATCAGGCCGACGTGCTGGCGATCACGCTACCGGATAACATCGCCTGGCTACTCAATGTACGTGGAGCCGATCTTGCGATGGTTCCTGTTCCTTTTTCGTTTGCCCTGCTCCATCGCAGCGGCGAACTGGAGTGGTTTGTTGATAATAATAAGACGCAGCAACTGCCTGCATCATTGCTGGAGACGGTCACGCTGGCCCCACAAGAGAACTTTCTCCCACGCTGCCAGCAACTTGCCCAAGGTAAGCGTTTCCTGGTTGATAAAGACTATGCGCCAGTCGCGCTGCGGTTCGCCATTGAGCAAAACGGGGGAGAGGTTCTCTGGGCCCCCGATCCCATCACATTAATTAAAGCGCATAAAAATGATGTTGAACTGTCAGGGTATCGGGAATGCCATGAACAGGATGGTGCCGCATGGGTAAACTTTCTGGCCTGGCTGGCGCATGAGGTCCCGCTGCGCGAGGCAGCAGGTAATCCTGTCACTGAACTGGAAGCACAGGCCAAACAGCTGGCGTTTCGCCAGCAGCAGCCAGGATTTATAGAACAAAGTTTCAGTACTATTTCCGCCTCTGCCAGCAATGCGGCGATGTGCCATTACCATTCCAGTGAGAAAACAAATACGCCCATCACCACACAGGCAATGTATCTGAATGATTCCGGCGGCCAGTATAAAAATGGTACTACGGATACAACAAGAACACTCGCCTTTGGTCCACAGGATCCGCAGCGACGACTGCATTACACCGCCGTGCTGAAAGGGTTTTTATCACTGATCTCATTGCAATTCCCCAGCGGCACGCAGGGTCATCAATTGGATGCGTTTAGCCGCCGGGCGCTTTGGGAGTTGGGTCTGGATTTTGACCACGGCACAGGACACGGTGTAGGCCACCAGCTACTGATCCATGAACAACCCCATCGAATTGCAAAAAAAGTAAATCCCTGGCCTTTGGTGGCGGGTAACATTATCACCATCGAACCCGGTTATTATCTGGCTGGACAATATGGCATCCGCATTGAAAATCAGGTGGAGATTATCAATAGCCGACCCGGTTTTTGCCGCTTCTCTACCCTGACACTGGTCCCCATCGATCTGAACCTTGTGGAATTGCATCTGCTGAGTGATGCAGAGAAACAGTGGATTGAT
Source organism: Citrobacter sp. Igbk 14 (assembly GCF_028069825.1). Taxonomy (NCBI): domain Bacteria; kingdom Pseudomonadati; phylum Pseudomonadota; class Gammaproteobacteria; order Enterobacterales; family Enterobacteriaceae; genus Citrobacter; species Citrobacter sp. Igbk 14. The sequence continues at coordinate 42,296 of NZ_JANEWM010000032.1, read as the reverse complement.
GATTATCATCAACAGGTAAGAGAAACGCTATCGCCACGCGTGGGCAGCGACGCGCGCCCATGGCTGTTCGCTGCAACGGCGCCGATTCGCGTTCAAGCTAATTAAAACATAAAAAAGGCAGCCCGCAGGCTGCCTTAGTTCTCCCCAACTTCTTACTGCTTAGCTGTTACGGATGTACTCATCCATTTCAGTTTTCAGGTTATCGGACTTGGTACCGAAAATCGCCTGAACACCAGAGCCCGCGACCACAACGCCTGCCGCACCCAGTTTCTTCAGGCCAGCCTGATCCACTTTGGCAACGTCAGCAACGCTGACGCGCAGACGCGTGATGCACGCATCGAGGTTAGTGATGTTTTCTTTACCACCGAACGCGGCAACCAGGGCCGGAGCCATTTCGCCAGTCGCGCCCGCTTTATTGTCTTCAGTCGCATCCTCACGACCCGGAGTTTTCAGGTCCAGCGCTTTAATCAACACACGGAAAATGGTGTAGTACACGATCGCATAACCGATACCGACAATCGGGAACAACCACAACTTGCTGCTGTTACCGGACAGAACGATAAAGTCGATCAGACCGTGGGAGAACGATGTACCGTCGCGCATACCCAGCAGAATACAGATTGGGAATGCCAGACCAGCCAGAATAGCGTGGATGATGTACAGGATCGGTGCCACGAACATGAAGGAGAACTCGATCGGCTCGGTAATACCGGTCAGGAACGAGGTCAACGCAGCGGAGATCATGATACCGCCCACTTTCGCGCGGTTTTCCGGTTTAGCAGAGTGCCAGATTGCAATAGCAGCAGCAGGCAGGCCGTACATTTTAAACAGGAAGCCACCAGACAGTTTACCCGCAGTTGGGTCACCAGCCATATAGCGAGGGATGTCGCCGTGGAATACCTGACCCGCAGCGTTGGTGTATTCACCGATCTGCATCTGGAATGGAACGTTCCAGATATGGTGCAGACCAAACGGCACCAGGCAGCGTTCGATGAAACCATAGATACCGAATGCGACAACTGGGTTCTGGTACGCCGCCCACTGGGAGAACGTCTGAATAGCAGTACCGATCGGCGGCCAAATGAAGGACAGGACCACACCGGTGAAGATGGCAGCCAGACCAGAAATAATAGGAACGAAGCGCTTACCGGCAAAGAAGCCGAGGTACTCAGGCAATTTGATTCGGTAGAAGCGGTTGAACATATACGCTGCGATCGCACCGGAGATAATCCCCCCGAGAACACCCGTATCTGCCAGGTGTTTCGCTGTGATCTCTTCAGCAGGTAAATGCAGAACCAGCGGCGCAACAACAGCCATGGTCTTGACCATGATGCCGTAGGCAACAACTGATGCCAGAGCAGATACGCCGTCGTTGTTGGTGAAGCCTAACGCAACACCGATAGCGAAAATCAGCGGCATGTTCGCAAAAACAGAACCGCCTGCTTCTGCCATTACGTGCGATACAACGGCTGGCAGCCAGCTGAAGTTAGCGGAACCGACACCCAGCAGGATACCTGCAATCGGGAGTACGGATACCGGCAGCATCAGCGATTTACCGACCTTTTGCAGGTTAGCAAATGCATTCTTAAACATAATTAGGAGTGCTCCTGAGTATTTGTGCTTTTATACACTTCATCCTGCAAACCGTCTCGGCGCTGGCTGCGTTCATTTACCCCAGTGGCTTACCCACGTAAGCTCCTGGCGATTCACTCACTTGCCGTCTTGACGCAAGCTTGCATGATATTGTGTATTTCTACGTTCTCACGCATTGGCGAGGGGGGAGAACCTCGCCGTGGACAGGGCATCTAAGTACCCTTTATTTATTACACAGAGTAAAATAATTCAGTTCATTTTTGTTTGACGGCTATCACAATTCAGCTGTGGATGGCCGAAAAACTCGCACATTCCGATAAAATGAGTATCTGAATGTTTCCAACTGGTTATTCACCGCCCATTTTGTGGCGGTGAACTTTACTCGCTTTATTTATTAATTACGAGCTTTAAAAAAACTCAGTTAGCGGACTGATTGCAGGCGAGAAGCGTCGATGTGAAACAGGCGGGCAAAGTTATCTGTGGTGATTTGCGCCAGTTCTTCAACGGCAACACCTTTCAATACGGCCATGTACTCTGCGACATCACGAACCATGGCGGGCTGATTCTCTTTTCCGCGATGCGGTACAGGCGCAAGGTATGGGGAATCAGTCTCAACCAACAAACGATCCAGAGGAACATAACGCGCGGCATCACGGAGCTGTTCGGCATTGCGGAACGTGACGATGCCAGAAAATGAAATATAAAATCCGAGATCCAGCAATTTACCCGCAGTTTCCCTGTCCTCTGTAAAACAGTGTAGTACGCCGCCACAATCCGTCACTTTTTCTTCGCGCAGAATCGACAGCGTATCGGCACGCGCATCGCGGGTATGAACGATAACTGGCTTGTGTAACTCACGGCCAATCTGGATATGGTGAATGAATGATTCCTGCTGGCGAACTTTAGTTTCCGGTGTGTAAAAATAGTCTAACCCCGTTTCACCCATCGCAACGACGCCCTCTTCGGCGGCAAAACGACGCAAATCCTCGACATCATAGGTTTCATCCTGGTTTAGCGGATGAACACCACATGAGAAAACCACATTGTCACGCTCACCAACCAGTTCGCGCATACTGCGGTATCCCGGTAGCGTGGTGGCAACGGCAAGACAGAACTTCACATCACGCGCGGCCGCTTTCGCCAACACGTCATCCACGTCCTTATGCAGAGATTGATAATCCAGACCATCAAGATGGCAGTGTGAGTCGACTAAGAACATAATGTCTCTCTCAAAGATGGGGAACAGGCAGTATGGTGCCTGGTTGCAGATAATGCTCAGTACGGAGAATAAGATCGGTTAATACCAGTTCACGGTTTACGCCGGTCACATTTAGCAATTGCTGACGACAGTGACAAACATCACCGAGTATCGCCTGTATCTGCGCTACGGATAACCGCTCAGCGATTGACGATATCAACGCCAGAGCGTCAGGATTGGTTAAATGGGCCACACCATACGGGCGTTTGAGGGCATCTGTAAACAACGTTGCCAGCCAGTGTAAACGGGTCGCAGCTTGCTCATGATTAAGTGCCGCCAACAGGATATACCAGTCGCCGGATTGCAATGTGTTCGCCAGTGCCACACAGAAGTCAGTCCGGTGCGCCCAGCTTTCAGCTTGTAGCAACGTTAATGCCGCTCCGGGCGACCCGGCACTCAGCCGTAATGCGCTCAGTAGCGCCTCCTGAGATGCCGTCACTTCGCGGGCAAGCCAGGAAATGGCATACGATTCAGGCGGGGGAGCAAGATGATGTAACCGACAGCGGCTGCGTAGCGTCGCCAATAATCTTGCCGGCTCTGTGCTGGCGAGGAAAAACCAGGTCTGTGCCGGTGGCTCTTCCAGCGTTTTCAGCAAAGCATTGGCTGCCGCATCGGTCAACTGAGCAGCATCGGGGATCCATACCACCTTTGCCCCTCCCAGCCGTGAGTGCTCGTAGAGCTTCTCACTGACTTCACGTACCGCATCAACACCCAGCGTACTTTTTCCTTTTTCTGGCAGCAGCGAATAGTAGTCAGGGTGTGTAGCTGCCTGCATCAACTGACAGCCACGGCAGTGCCCGCAGCTTTTGTGTCCTTCCGGCTGCTGGCACATTAAATAGCGGCTAAGAGCGTAAATCAGCGCGTCGTCACCCATTCCGGGTAACGCCTGAATCAGTAGCGCATGGTGACCACGACCCGCCTGGTAGCTGGCTACCAGTTTTTCAAAATCTGGTCGTAACCATGGATACCATTTCATGCGCCCTGCTCCTTCACCCACTCGGTGATGGTATTGCGGATATCCTCCATCACGACATCAAGCGGCTGTGTTGCATCAATCGTACGAATACTGGCGTCTTTGGCAGCCAGTTCAAGGTAGCGTGCGCGGGTGCGATTGAAGAAATCGAAAGACTCCTGTTCAATACGGTCCAGTTCACCACGTGCTCGAGCACGTTTTAACCCTACCTCGGGTGTCACATCCAGATACAGGGTCAGGTCAGGGCGAAAATCGCCTAGCACGGCATCACGCAGTGTTGCCAGCATGTTTTGATCGATGCCACGGCCGCCGCCCTGATAGGCCTGAGTCGACAGATCGTGACGATCGCCAATAACCCAGCGGCCTTTTGCCAGCGCTGGCTTAATCACGGTTTCAACCAGCTGTACGCGCGCGGCATAAAACATCAGGACTTCGGCTTTATCGGTAATCACTTCATCGCCAACCGATTTGATGTCCAGCACCAGACTTCTTAATTTCTCCGCAAGCTGGGTCCCACCGGGTTCGCGGGTAAATACCATGTCGCGAATCCCAAGCTGCTCAAGTGTCTCGACCACTACGTCACGCGCAGTGGTTTTTCCGGCACCTTCCAGGCCCTCGATGACGATGTAATTACTGCCCATTTTTTTCCTTAAGCACTTTCAGATAATCCTGCACGGAGCGGTTGTGGCTGACAAGATTAGTGTTAAACGTGTGACCGCCTTTACCGTCAGCCACGAAATAGAGATACGGGGTCTTTGCCGGATGTGCGGCCGCCTGCAGCGAAGCCTCACCAGGCATGGCAATCGGACCCGGCGGCAAACCTGTGATGGTATAAGTGTTATAGGCGGTCGGCATTTCCAGATCTGCACGCGACAATTTACCATTATACCGTGCCCCCATACCGTAAATCACGGTCGGATCGGTCTGTAAGCGCATACCGATACGTAAGCGGTTAATAAAGACTGAGGCCACCTGGTCACGCTCGCTGGCAACAGCGGTCTCTTTCTCAATAATTGAGGCCATCGTCACCAGTTGATTTTTGTCTTTATACGGCAGGCCATCAGCGCGCCCTTCCCAGACCGTATCCACGGTTTTAACCATCTTTTGATTCGCACGCTTCAGCAACGCCACATCAGTAGTATTCGCGGTATACATCCAGGTATCTGGCCAGAACCAGCCTTCCACCCATTCCGGGTTTTCCAGCTTCAATGCCCTGGCGACGGTTTCGTAGCTATCATCGCTCAGCGTATGCTTGATATACGGCGCATCGCGCAATTGTTTCAGGTAATCGCTCAGGCGCATCCCCTCGACCAGACGTAACGGAAACTGTGCTTCTTTGCCGCTTTCCAGCAATTGCAGCATCTCGCGTACGGTCATATCAGGCGTTAAACGGTAGGTTCCGGCTTTAAAATGCGAAAGATCGGGTTCAACACGTAATAACCACTGGAATACCCGCGGACGATTAATAACCTTGTCCGTATACAGCTGTTCCCCCAGCGCCAGGCGGCCCGTCCCCGCTTTTAGCGTAAAAATAGTCTCTTCTTTGATCAATAACTTACTGTCCGCCAGATGGCGAACTTTCCACATTCCCACTCCCGCGGCAATGCCCAGCACAACCAGCAATAACAGGACAACGAGTAACAATTTTTTCATGACTAATTTGGGTGCTCACAAAGTGGGGCTAAAAAATTGAATAACAAACGTGAAGACAACGGCCTGTCATCACAGGTACGCACGGGGAGAACAGGCATTAATGCATTGCAGACGACGATTTCTTCAGCCTGCATAACCTCCTCCAACCCGGCATACACTTCGACAACCCTGAAAGGCGATTGTGCCAGCATACGTATACAGAATTGTCGCATAATGCCATTCACACCAGCCTGATCCAGCCGCGGCGTATAAACCACGTCGTCTTTTCGCCAGAACAAATTAGCCGCACAGCATTCCGTAACCCATCCCTCGCTGTCAAGCACCAGCGCTTCATCGGCATCCGTCTGTTCAAGATGAGAGCGGATCAGCACCTGCTCCAGCCGATTCAGATGTTTAAGCCCGGCAAGCATCGGATTGCGTCCCAGACGAACAGGACTTAACGCCAGCACGATGCCTTGCTTTCGCCAGCTATCATAATGTGCAGGGTAAACAGAAACGGAGAGGATACGAGTCGGCTCAAGACAGCTTGCCCCACTGTAACCACGACCGCCACTGCCACGACTGATAATCACTTTCAGTACGCCACGTGCATGGCCTGCAGCCAGTTTTTCCATTTCAGCTTGCAGTTCTGACCACTTATCGAAGGGGATAAACAATGCTTGGCATGCGTCCTGTAAACGCTGGAGATGCGCTGCAAAAAAACAAATTTTGCCGTCGGTAATACGCGCAGTGGTAAAGCAGCCATCACCAAACTGCGTCGCCCGATCGCTGGCAGCCAGCATTTCCTGCTCACGGCCATTAATTAAGAACATAGTGGCTCCTTATTCGTGGTCCGCTAGTTTGGCAGGATGAGTCACCCAGGACAAGGACTGAAAATTGAATAAAAAAAGGCCCGACAAGCGGGCCTTTTCTCTTAGAGCCAGGTAGGTCACCTTCGGGTACTTAGATCTTTTTGAAGATCACAGAACCGTTGGTACCACCGAAGCCGAAGGAGTTGCACAGTGCATATTCCATACCGCTAACCTGACGCGCCTCGTGCGGAACGAAGTCCAGGTCACAACCTTCATCCGGGTTATCCAGGTTGATGGTTGGCGGAACTGCCTGATCGCGCAGCGCCAGAATAGAGAAAATAGACTCTACCGCGCCCGCAGCACCCAACAGGTGTCCGGTCATGGATTTGGTTGAACTGACCATCACGCTACGTGCAGCATCACCAAACACCGATTTCACGGCCTGGGTTTCTGCTTTATCACCTGCTGGTGTGGACGTACCATGCGCATTGACATAGCCAATACGTCCAGGTTCAATCGCCGCATCACGCAGTGCATTGACCATCGCCAGTGCAGCACCTGCACCGTTTTCCGGCGGTGATGTCATATGGTAAGCATCGCTGCTCATACCAAAGCCAACCACTTCAGCATAGATTTTTGCGCCACGTGCTTTCGCATGCTCGTACTCTTCGAGTACCACCATACCTGCGCCGTCGCCCAGCACAAAACCGTCACGCTCTTTGTCCCACGGACGGCTTGCCGCTTGCGGGTTATCGTTACGCGTAGACAGCGCACGTGCTGCGCCAAAGCCACCCACACCCAGCGGCGTACTGGCTTTTTCTGCTCCACCCGCAACCATCGCGTCTGCATCGCCGTATGCAATGATACGCGCGGCATGACCGATGTTGTGCACGCCTGAAGTACAGGCCGTGGCGATGGAGATGCTTGGCCCTTGCAGGCCGTACATGATGGTCAGATGACCCGCCACCATGTTAACAATCGTCGACGGAACGAAGAACGGGCTGATCTTACGCGGTCCACCATTTACCAGAGAGGTATGGTTTTCTTCGATAAGACCGAGACCGCCAATACCGGAGCCGATAGCGGCGCCAACACGGTGAGCGTTCTCTTCCGTAATTTCGAGGCCAGAATCCTGCATGGCCTGAACGCCAGCGACAATTCCATATTGAATGAAGGCATCCATCTTGCGCTGTTCTTTGCGCGAGATAATGTCGTCACAGTTAAAATCCTTTACTAAGCCAGCAAATTTCGTTGCATAGGCGCTAGTATCGAAATGGTCGATCAGGCTGATGCCACTCTGACCGGCAAGGAGAGCTTTCCAGGTAGACTCTACGGTATTGCCGACAGGAGACAACATGCCCAGTCCGGTCACAACTACACGACGCTTAGACACGGTTGTCCTCCAGGGAGGGAAAAATAATTCAAGTGGGAAAAAAAGATAAAACTCAGGCGGTCGAATGACCGCCTGGAGATGTTCACTTACGCCTGGTGGCCGTTGATGTAATCAATGGCAGCCTGAACGGTAGTGATTTTCTCAGCTTCTTCGTCCGGAATCTCAGTATCAAACTCTTCTTCCAGAGCCATTACCAGCTCAACGGTGTCAAGAGAATCCGCGCCCAGGTCTTCAACGAAGGAAGCATTGTTGGTAACTTCTTCCTGCTTAACGCCAAGCTGTTCGCCGATAATTTTCTTAACGCGTTCTTCGATAGTGCTCATACTCTTAAATTTCCTATCAAAACTCGCTTTCGCGATGGTTTTCGTAGTGTATAAAATGTTGAAAAATTTGCAACTAAATCCCGGCAGGTCTTACCACGATTTTACGTTATTTTGAGGCCATTCGCCCTAATAACGCAAATATTTTTCAATCGTGGTTAAACCATGTACATCCCGCCGTTGACGTGCAAAGTCTCACCAGTGATGTAACTTGCTTCGTCGGAAGCTAAAAATGCAACCGCGCTGGCGATTTCCTGAGCGCCACCAAGGCGACCCGCAGGAACCTGCGCCAGAATACCCGCACGCTGATCATCAGACAGCGCACGCGTCATGTCCGTTTCAATAAAGCCCGGAGCAACAACGTTTACAGTAATACCACGGGACGCGACTTCACGCGCCAGTGATTTACTGAAGCCAATCAGACCCGCTTTCGCCGCAGCGTAGTTAGCCTGACCCGCATTTCCCATGGTACCAACCACAGAACCGATAGTGATAATACGACCATGACGCTTTTTCATCATAGCTCGCATTACCGCTTTTGACAGACGGAAAACAGATGACAGGTTGGTTTCGATGATATCGTTCCACTCGTCATCTTTCATGCGCATTAACAGGTTATCACGAGTAATCCCGGCATTATTGACCAGGATATCGACTTCACCAAATTCTGCACGAATATTTTCCAGAACAGATTCGATAGATGCAGGATCGGTCACATTCAACATCAGACCTTTACCATTTGCACCTAAGTAATCGCTAATGGCCTGCGCGCCGCTTTCGCTTGTTGCAGTACCGATCACTTTCGCGCCACGGGCAACGAGTGTCTCAGCAATTGCGCGGCCAATGCCACGGCTTGCACCGGTAACCAGCGCGATTTTTCCTTCAAAACTCATGGTTTTCCTCTTTTATTGCTCTAGCGCCGCAGACAACGCCGCCGGCTCATTCAGTGCCGAAGCAGTCAGGGTGTCAACAATACGTTTCGTCAAACCGGTGAGGACTTTACCCGGACCGACTTCATACAGGTGCTCTACGCCCTGAGATGCCATAAATTCAACGGTCTTAGTCCACTGAACCGGGCTGTAAAGCTGACGAACCAACGCATCGCGAATGGCATCGGCGGTGGTTTCGCACTTCACGTCAACGTTGTTCACAACGGAAACAGTCGGCGTGTTAAAGGTAATTTTCTGCAGTTCAATAGCCAGTTTCTCGGCTGCAGGCTTCATTAGCGCGCAGTGAGATGGAACACTCACTGGCAGCGGTAACGCACGCTTAGCACCAGCAGCTTTACAGGCCACGCCTGCACGCTCTACAGCTTCTTTGTGCCCAGCGATAACTACCTGACCCGGTGAGTTAAAGTTTACCGGTGAAACCACCTGACCTTCAGCAGACTCTTCGCACGCTTTCGCGATAGCGGCATCATCCAGACCGATGATAGCAGACATGCCACCTGTGCCTTCCGGAACAGCTTCCTGCATAAATTTGCCGCGCAGTTCAACCAGGCGCACGGCATCAGCAAAATTGATAACACCTGCACACACCAGCGCAGAGTATTCACCCAGACTGTGACCCGCCATCAGCGCAGGCGTTTTACCACCCTGCTGCTGCCATACGCGATACAACGCGACAGATGCCGTCAACAGTGCTGGCTGCGTCTGCCAGGTTTTATTCAGTTCTTCTGCCGGACCTTGTTGAGTCAGAGCCCAAAGATCATAGCCCAGCGCCGCTGAAGCTTCAGCAAAAGTTTCTTCAACAATTGGGTAGCTTGCTGCCATATCCGACAACATTCCAACGGTTTGAGAACCCTGACCTGGGAACACAAATGCAAATTGCGTCATGTTAAAATCCTTATACTAGAAACGAACCAGCGCGGAGCCCCAGGTGAATCCACCTCCGAAGGCTTCAAGCAATACCAACTGCCCTGCTTTAATTCGCCCGTCGCGGACGGCTTCGTCCAACGCGCACGGTACGGAAGCAGCTGACGTATTGCCGTGTCTGTCCAGCGTGACGACGACATTATCCATCGACATACCCAGCTTTTTCGCTGTCGCGCTGATAATGCGAAGGTTTGCCTGATGTGGCACCAGCCAGTCCAGCGCAGAACGGTCGAGATTATTTGCTTCCAGCGTTTCATCAACGATATGAGCAAGTTCGGTAACCGCAACTTTAAATACTTCGTTACCCGCCATCGTCAGGTGAATCGGGTTTTCCGGATTCACGCGATCGGCATTTGGCAGCGTCAGCAGTTCGCCATAGCTACCATCAGCATGCAGATGGGTGGAGATAATACCCGGCTCTTCTGATGCGCTCAGTACAACCGCACCGGCGCCATCACCAAAAATAATGATTGTCCCGCGATCGGTTGGATCACACGTGCGCGCCAGCACATCCGATCCGACAACCAGCGCATGTTTGACCGCGCCAGATTTTACATACTGATCGGCAACGCTAAGTGCATAGGTAAAACCAGCACAGGCTGCTGCAACATCAAACGCTGGACAGCCTTTGATCCCCAGCATACTTTGGATCTGGCACGCCGCGCTTGGAAATGCGTGGGTTGATGACGTGGTAGCAACCACAATCAGACCAATTTGCTCTTTGTCGATGCCGGCCATTTCAAGTGCACGGTTAGCGGCAGCAAAGCCCATCGTCGCAACTGTTTCATTTGGCCCAGCAATATGGCGCTCGCGGATACCTGTACGAGTGACGATCCACTCATCAGACGTCTCGACCATTTTTTCCAAATCGGCGTTAGTACGCACTTGTTCAGGCAGATAGCTGCCAGTACCAATAATCTTCGTATACATGTACGCTCAGTCACTTTTTGGTTATATACCGCCACGAGCAAATCACTGGTACGTTGACAGCACCCTCAGCCGGCACTGTTACCTGTGCACTCGTGAGTTGATACTTTCGCCACCGTCCAGCAGTTCGAATCCAGCTGGGTATACAGATTCCAGGCGAGCGGCAATTCGCTGAGGAACTTGTCGCTGCACCGCCTGCACTGCCTGTTCAATCGCGACTTCAAATGCTCGCTGATTGGCAGCACCATGACTCTTAATCACCGTGCCGCGCAATCCTAACAGACAGGCGCCATTATACTGGTCGGGGTTGAGGTGACTAAATCGCCTTGTCAGGCTTTTTTGTAACCAACGTTTTAATAACAGCAGCCACCACGACCGTTTTTTGCCCTCACCCTGAGATTTCAGCAGTGAAAGGAACATTCTGACAACACCTTCCATCGTCTTTAATGTGACATTACCTGTAAAGCCGTCGCAGACCAACACATCAGTTTTGCCAGTCAGCAACTCATTGGCTTCAAGATAGCCGATATAATTGATGGAAGGGATTGTTTTTAGCACAGCAGAAGCATCCCGAATACTGTCGAGACCCTTAGTTTCTTCTTCACCGATATTGAGTAACGCAACGCGAGGATTGGCAATCCCAACCACCTCTTCTGCCAACACGGAACCCATGACGGCAAATTGCACCAACATCGTACTGTCGCAATCCACGTTGGCACCCAAGTCCAGTACCACCGTTTTGCCCTTTTGCTGATGCGGTAAAACCGTGACCAGCGCAGGACGCTCAATACCCTCAAGGGGTTTGAGCAAGAGTTTCGCAAGCCCCATTAGTGCGCCCGTATTACCAGCGCTGACACAGGCTTGCGCTCGACCTTCTTTCACGAGCTCCAGGGCGACACGCATTGAGCTTCCACGACTGGCGCGGATTGCTTGCGAGGGCCGGGCATCACTGGCAATAACTGACTGAGCAGGGATAATCTGCAGACGTGAACGTTGTTCGAAGTCAGCTTTGGCAAGTAATGGCGTGATTGTATCGGGATCCCCGACTAAAAGAAGAGTGAGTTGCGAATTAGAATTCAGTGCCTGCAATGCTGCAGGCACTGTCACGGTAGGGCCAAAATCTCCCCCCATGACATCTAACGCCAGGGTTAGACGTGTCAAGGTATCGTCGCTGCCCGGTTAGGTATTTCCCCAGTTACCCGGGGAAAGCCTCACTAAGCTTCATCACGCGTGTGCTCTCTGTCTTTCTCACCGAAGTGGGAAATCCATTGAGCCATGCGTGATTACTTAGCGATTACCTTACGGCCACGGTAGAAACCGTCGGCAGTGATGTGGTGACGCAGGTGTTGTTCACCAGAAGTTTTGTCTACAGACAGGCTGGTGACTGCGGTCAGAGCGTCATGAGAACGACGCATGCCACGTTTGGAACGGGTTGGTTTATTCTGTTGTACGGCCATGGACCTTACTCCTCAATTACTTACGCTTTAAGCTGGCTAATACGGCAAATGGGTTTGGTTTTTGCGCTTCATCAGGCAATTCGCCAAAGACCATGTCCGCCTCGGACACTTCACAGTGTTCAGAATCATGCACCGGAACTACCGGCAAGGAGAGGATAATCTCATCTTCAACCATTGCAAGCAGATCGATTTCACCGAATTCGTTTACCTCAATCGGCTCATACGCTTCCGGGAGTGCTTCAGCCTGCTCGTCAGAACGGACAGGACTAAAACAATATGTTGTGTGAACATGAAGTGGGAACGGTTTCCCGCAACGCTGACACTCGAGCGTGACCGAAACCTTCGCATCACCGGTTATAACGGCAAGGCGCTGGTTATCGATAGCGAACGACATGGAGCATTCCACATCACTGTCCACACTGACTACAGAATCGGCGACGCGCTCAACCAGATCAGAAGTATAGATACCTTCATAATCGAGGCGTTTTTGAGCCGTACGAACCGGATCAAGAGTCAGGGGTAATTTTACCTTTTGCATAGGGCGCGCATATTAACTTTGTAACGTCATATAGTCAAAGAAAAAGGCAGCCTGTGGTTGCCTTTTGCCAATAATTCGCACACATTGCGGGTCATCGACTTAAAATCGATCACGACAAGCCATCGCAGCCAGCTTGAAGGACGAAGTCCATAGTTTAAAATGGCTCTCATCATTACGCTATATGCGGGGGAAAAAATATGCCTCAACTTATTCTTGCGTCCACCTCTCCCTGGCGTCGCGCTTTGCTCGAAAAATTGGCCATCCCGTTTGAATGCGCAGCCCCAGAGGTTGATGAAACCCCCTTACCTGGCGAAACACCTCGGCATTTAGTGTTACGCCTGGCACAGGAAAAAGCGCAATCCCTTGCCCATCGGTTTCCATCACATTTGATAATTGGGTCTGATCAAATTTGTGTTCTTGATGGCGAAATAACCGGTAAGCCATTAACAGAAGAAAATGCCAGACGACAATTAACCAAAGCCAGTGGAAATATTGTCACTTTTTACACAGGACTGGCGCTTTATAATTCAGCTAACGGTCATCTACAAACCGAAGTTGAACCGTTCGACGTCCATTTCCGCCATTTAAGTGAAATGGAAATTGAAGATTACGTGCGTAAAGAACGCCCGTTACATTGCGCAGGTAGCTTTAAAAGTGAAGGATTAGGTATAGCGCTCTTTGAGCGTCTGGAGGGCCGCGACCCTAACACACTGATTGGCTTGCCGCTGATCGCGTTGTGTCAGATGCTGCGCCGGGAAGACATGAACCCGTTAAAAGCCTAGTTAATCTGCCTGATGGCGACGCGGTGCGTCTTATCAGGCCTACGGCGCATTGCGCGATTGTAGGCCTGATAAGCAACGCGTATCAGGCTTTACTGCGCAATACCTCAAGACAGCGTTTCAGCTGATTATCCATCGGCGCTTCAATACGCATAATCTCGCCCGTACCGGGATGAGTAAACTTCAACGCAGCAGCATGCAGGAACAGCCGGTTCAACCCCGTACCCGCCAGTTGCTTATCAAACTCACGGTCACCATAGCGGTCATCAAAAGCAATCGGATGCCCGGCAAATTGCGTATGAACACGGATCTGGTGAGTACGACCGGTTACCGGGCTACAGCGTACCAGCGTGGCAAACGCATAGCGTTCTTCCACTTTAAAACGGGTTTCCGACGGTTTCCCTTCCTGATTCACCCGCACGATACGCTCACCGCTTTGCAGAATGTTCTTTAACAAAGGTGCCTGCACAGTTTTGACATGCGATTGCCACTGACCCCTCACCAGCGCCAGGTAGTCTTTTTGCATCCCTTTTTCACGCAATTGTTCATGCAGTGAACGCAGCGCCGAGCGCTTTTTGGCGACCAGCAACACACCGGAGGTATCACGGTCCAGACGATGCACCAGTTCAAGGAAACGCGCTTCCGGACGTAAGGCGCGTAAACCTTCGATCACCCCAAAGCTTAATCCGCTGCCACCATGAACGGCAGTGCCAGAAGGTTTGTTAAGCACCAGAATATGGTCATCTTCATACAAAATGACATCAGTCAGCGCAGCGACCTTCTGCAAATTCGGAGAAATCGCTTCTTCTTCACGCTCAGCGACACGCACAGGTGGAATACGCACAATATCCCCGTCTTCAAGTTTGTACTCGGGTTTGATGCGTTTTTTATTCACCCGCACTTCGCCTTTACGCAAAATGCGATAAATCATACTTTTCGGCACGCCTTTGAGCTGGGTGCGCAAAAAGTTGTCGATGCGTTGCCCTGCTTCATCGGCAGTAATGGCAACTATTTTTACGGCTGGAGTCTCTGTTTTCATGGGGGCCGATTTTAAATAGCCATCAAGATTCGCGCCACACATTTTTCTATGCTTATATTAACTGCTATACCCTATTACTTAAGTTTGACATAACCGATTTGGTGGTTATTAAAGCAATCACCAGGCGGAAGTGTAAAAACTGTGAGTAACCGGGTGATAAATGGCAAAAGTCATCTTGCTATAACAAGGTTAGCAGTGGAATAATGAGCTTGTTTCCGTGTTGAATCTTGTTAAAACAAGAACTTTTCCGGAATGACCCAATTTTGCCCGACCGATCATCAACGCAGCAATGGCGTAAGACGTATTGATCTTTCAGGCAGTTAGCGGGCTGCGGGTTGCAGTCCTTACCGGTAAGTGCTCTATGGATTTCGCGTTGTAGGAAGGCGGCAAGTCTGGAATTCCCAGCAGCTTACTCCCGTAAGTAGCTGGGGTGAGAAGATGAAGCCAACGCACCAACAGCGTGAAAGACGACAAGCACAATGGAAGCTTCTCTGGAGAGTAATACCCAGACTGTTCCCCTGATAATTGCGCTGTGTTTCCGTATGAAATACAGGCAACCGACACTCTGCGCCTCTTTGAGCTGACGATAACCGTGAGGTTGGCGACGCGAATAGACACGAGGCCATCGGTTCACACCCGGAAAGGCATTTCTCTGCCCGCAGCTTAGTCGTCAATGTAAGAATAATGAGTAAGTTACGATGAAAAGAATGTTAATTAACGCGACTCAGCAGGAAGAGTTGCGTGTCGCCCTTGTAGATGGGCAACGTCTGTACGATCTGGATATCGAAAGTCCTGGACACGAGCAGAAAAAAGCCAACATCTATAAAGGTAAAATTACCCGTATTGAACCGAGTCTGGAAGCTGCTTTCGTTGATTACGGCGCTGAACGTCACGGTTTCCTCCCGTTAAAAGAAATTGCCCGCGAATATTTTCCTGCAAACTACAGTTCCCATGGCCGTCCCAACATTAAAGATGTGTTGCGTGAAGGTCAGGAAGTTATCGTTCAGATAGATAAAGAAGAGCGCGGAAATAAAGGCGCAGCACTGACAACCTTTATCAGTCTGGCAGGCAGCTATCTCGTTTTGATGCCAAACAACCCGCGTGCGGGCGGCATCTCTCGTCGCATTGAAGGCGACGATCGTACCGAATTAAAAGAAGCGCTGGCAAGCCTTGAACTGCCTGATGGCATGGGGCTTATCGTACGTACCGCGGGTGTTGGCAAATCCGCCGAAGCACTACAGTGGGACCTGAGCTTCCGTCTGAAACACTGGGAAGCCATTCAAAAAGCGGCTGAAAGCCGCCCTGCTCCGTTCCTGATCCACCAGGAAAGCAACGTCATCGTTCGTGCTTTCCGTGACTATTTACGTCAGGATATTGGTGAAATCCTTATCGATAACCCGAAAGTGATGGAGATGGCGCGTCAGCACATCGCTGCGCTGGGGCGTCCGGATTTCAGCAGCAAAATCAAACTGTACACTGGCGAAATCCCGCTATTCAGCCACTACCAAATTGAATCCCAGATTGAATCTGCCTTCCAACGTGAAGTGCGTCTGCCTTCCGGCGGGTCAATCGTTATCGACAGCACTGAAGCGCTGACTGCTATCGATATCAACTCCGCACGCGCAACCCGCGGCGGTGATATTGAAGAAACGGCGTTTAACACCAACCTCGAAGCTGCCGATGAAATTGCGCGCCAACTTCGTCTGCGTGACCTTGGTGGCCTGATCGTCATCGACTTTATCGATATGACCCCGGTTCGCCACCAGCGTGCGGTAGAAAACCGTCTGCGTGAAGCCGTTCGCCAGGATAGAGCGCGTATTCAGATCAGCCATATTTCTCGCTTCGGTCTGCTGGAAATGTCCCGTCAGCGTCTGAGCCCGTCTCTGGGTGAATCCAGTCACCACGTCTGCCCGCGTTGCTCCGGCACCGGTACCGTGCGTGACAACGAATCGCTGTCGCTCTCCATTCTGCGTCTGATCGAAGAAGAAGCGCTGAAAGAGAATACCCAGGAAGTTCACGCGATCGTCCCGGTACCCATTGCGTCTTATCTGCTCAACGAAAAACGTACTGCAGTCAATGCCATTGAGACGCGTCAGAATGGTGTGCGCTGTGTGATCGTGCCAAACGATCAGATGGAAACGCCGCACTATTCCGTACTGCGTGTACGCAAAGGGGAAGAGACGCCAACCCTGAGCTATCTGCTGCCGAAACTGCACGAAGAAGCGATGGCATTACCGACGGAAGAAGAATACGTCGAGCGTAAGCAACCTGAGCAACCGGCACTTGCAACGTTCGCGATGCCTGATGTTCCGCCTGCCCCGGCGCTACAAGAACCTGTTGCTAAACCTTCCGTTGCGCCAAAAGTTGCCGCAACAACTGCCGCAACAGCCGCACAGCCTGGTTTGATTAGCCGTTTCTTCGGCGCGCTGAAGTCTATCTTTAGTGGCAGCGAAGAAGTGAAACCAGTGGAACAACCTGCACCGAAAGCCGAAGAAAAGACTGAACGCCAGCAGGATCGTCGTAAGCCGCGCCAAAACAATCGTCGCGACCGCAACGAACGCCGTGATAACCGCGACAACCGTGGCGATCGTGACAACCGCAACGAACGTTCTGAAAATGGCGAAAACCGCGATGAAAATCGTCGTAACCGTCGTCAGGCGCAACAGCAGAATGCTGAAACGCGTGACAACCGCCAGCAATCCAGCGATGTTGCAGATAAAGCGAAATCCGGCGACGAGCAGCAGGCTCCACGTCGCGAGCGCAACCGCCGTCGCAACGATGATAAGCGTCAGGCGCAGCAGGAAGTTAAAGAGCTGAACCTGGCTGAACAGCCTGCACAGGATTCCGAGCAGGAAGAACGCGTGCGTCAGCCGCAGACTCGTCGTAAACAGCGTCAGTTGAATCAGAAAGTTCGATTCACCGACAGCGCGCCGGTTGAAGCCGAAGTGGCCACTGCAGTCATGGTTGCTGAAACCGTCATTGCTCAACCAGTTGAACAGTCCGCACCGGCACAACGTACCGAACTGGCTAAAGTCGATTTACCTGCAGTCGTTGCACCAGAGCAGGAAGACAACAACGAAGCACGTGATACCAACGGTATGCCTCGTCGCTCGCGTCGTTCTCCTCGCCATCTGCGCGTAAGCGGGCAGCGTCGTCGTCGCTATCGTGACGAACGTTATCCGGTTCAGTCGCCGATGCCGTTAACAGTTGCCTGTGCTTCTCCTGAATTAGCATCCGGCAAAGTCTGGATTAGCTACCCTGTTGCCCGTACTCAGGACATGCAGGTTGAAGAACAGCGCGAGCAGAAACTGGAGCTGGAACAAAACGCATCTGTGGCGGTAGAGCCTCAGATCGCTGCTGCTGTCGTTGAGCACATTGCGGACGCCCCTGCGCCAGTTGAAGCCGCTAAGCCAGAGGTGACCATTGTTGAACCTCAGGCCGCAGTTGTTGAAACCGCACAGGTTGAAACCACGCATCCGGAAGTTATAGCTACTCCGGTTGAGGAACAACCGCAAATTATCGCTGAGTCTGACGCACCCGTTGCCGAGGAGACCGCTGCGAAAGCCGAACCTGTCTCTGAAGCCGTGATTGCGCCGGTTGTCGAGGCGCCTGCGGAAGAAGTTATTATTTCTCAGCCAGAAGTGGTTGCAGAGACTGCAGAAGTTGTGGAATCAGCGCCTGTTGTTGAAACCGTGCCAGTTGTTGAAGAAGTTGCAGCGCCGAAAGAAGTTGTTACAACGCCTGTCGTTGAAGCCGCAGTCGTTAAGGCTGAAGTTATCGCAACCAGCGCTGATGCGGAACATCTTCACAGCCATGCGACCGCGCCGATGACTCGTGCACCAGCACCGGAATATGTACCAGAAGCGCCGCGTCATAGCGACTGGCAGCGTCCTGCTTTTGCCTTTGAGGGTAAAGGTGCGGCAGGCGGACACAGTGCCAGCCATCAGGCAACCGCGCCAGCAACACGCCCGCAGCCTGTTGAGTAAATCATAAGCAATGAAAAAGCCGACCTCTGGGTCGGCTTTTTTTATACGTCGTGAACGCCCCTCATCCCCGTTACCTGTGGCATAACCTCTTTCATTAATGCCAGAAATTTGCGCAAGCGGGTTGGGTAATAACGAGCCCAGGGATAAACCAAATGCACAGGCAATGACGCCGCATGCCAGTCAGGTAATAGCGTAATCAATCTTCCACAGGCGATATCGTCTTCAACCATCCAGCTTGAGACAAGGGTAATCCCCAGCCCCGCAAGTGCAGCATTTCTGGCGACGTAAATACTGTCGGTACTTAATCTGGGAGAAATATTCAGCGTGATAGCTTCTTTACGCCTGTGGTGAAGTAACGACACGTTGTGCTGATAAAATGTATTTACCGCGATCCAGGGCAGCGCCGATAACTGTTCAGGGTGAGTCAAAATCCCAAATTGCGCGAGAAGCTCGGGACTTGCCACCATACTTCGCGGGACTTCAGCTAACAATACCGAAACCGTTGCCGGATCGACCTCAGCCCCAACCCGGATAGCGCAGTCGATATTGTCGCTGAGAAAATCAACGGTCTTATCATTCAGCATCCACTCAACGGATAACTGTGGATAGCGGGAAAGAAATTGCAGAAGCGGTTCAAGGAGTTGCTGTTGGCCGAACGCATGCGGTGCCCGAACCCGCAACGTCCCCACTGGCTCATCCTCCGTGACGTTCAACCCGTCCTCCAGCGCCAGCCAGGCGTCGATAATGTGTTTGGCGTGCTGATACCCCCGTTCACCATCATCAGTCAGTTTCATTGCATGGGTGGTACGCATAATCAGCTTAACGCCCAACAGCGTCTCAAGGGATTGCAGTCGTCGACTGACGGTTGCCTGAGTGGTGCCCATTTGCTTTGCCGCCGCTGAAAGCGAACCAGCCTCAACGATGCGCACAAACGTGCGCATCAACTCCACCCTATCTATACGTTCAGTTTTTATCATTTAGTCATTATTCATACGTGTAGCGTATAACTGTTTTACCACTGCGCTCGCTACCGTGCCACCGGTTGAAGGATAAAAATAGCCGCACATCCCGTGATTGAGGAATCATTTGTGAACACACACACCGCACTTTCCCGTTGGGTTATTTTTGTTCTGGCACTGGGCGCTGGGTTCAGCGTTGCAGCAATCTATTATGCCCAGCCTCTTTTACCATTAATGGGCCAGGACCTGGCCTTAAGCATCACCGGCATGGGTCTGGTGCCAACGCTCACCCAGGCAGGATACGCGCTGGGCATTTTATTTTTGTTGCCGTTGGGCGACCGTTATGACCGCCGGACATTAATCCTGCTAAAAAGCGTCTCTCTTGCCGCACTGCTGTTGGCCTGCAGTTTTACCGGGCAGCTACATTCGCTACTGCTGGTTAGCTTAATGATGGGAATGGCAGCGACCATGGCTCAGGATATCGTGCCGGCCGCAGCCATCCTGGCGCCTGAAGGCAAACAGGGAAAAACGGTGGGTACCGTCATGACCGGTCTTCTACTGGGGATCTTACTCTCACGGACCATCAGCGGGCTGGTAGGTGAAGCCTATGGCTGGCGGGAAATGTATCAACTTGCCGCCGTCAGTATTGCCGTGATTACCGTGCTGATGTGGAAAATGCTGCCCCGCTTTACGGTCCATTCCACGCTGAGTTATCCGGCATTAATGCTGTCCATGGCGCAACTGTGGCGACGTTATCCTCCACTGCGCCGGGCGGCGTGGGCACAGGGCTTCCTGTCTGTTGCCTTCAGTGCCTTCTGGTCAACACTGGCGGTTATGCTCTCTGAACATTACCACATGGGCAGCGCGATGGCGGGAGCATTTGGTATTGCAGGGGCAGCCGGAGCGCTGGCAGCCCCTATGGCAGGTCATCTGGCAGATAAAGTAGGTGCCGGACGGGTAACACAGTTGGGTGCGCTGTTAGTCACGCTTTCTTTTGCACTTATGTTCTTGCTTCCAGCCCTGCCAGTACAGGGGCAGTGGCTGCTGATTGCCCTGTCGGCGATAGGCTTTGATCTCGGGCTGCAATCCAGCCTGGTCGCCCACCAAAACCTGGTTTATAGCCTGGAGCCTCAGGCAAGAGGTCGTCTGAATGCGTTGCTATTTACCATGGTGTTTATCGGCATGGCGCTGGGTTCCGTACTCGGAAGTCAGGTCTATGCGCTGGCAAACTGGGAAGGCGTGGTGACGCTGGCCACTTTCTGCGGTGTTGTTGCACTGGTAATTAGACTGACCGGTAAATTGCCTGTTAGCCAGACAACTGCAGCCTAAAAAAATGCCCGCTCCGGGGTGTATGTGGAGCGGGCAGACAAACATATCCAGTTTCATGATATGTTTCAAAAAGGGTCGTTACCGGTTGAGCTGGAACAGTGACATTCCCTGCATATCGGTAAACGTTTTATACGATGCCTGTAGCGCAGCCTGCTGCATAACATACGAAGAAATCGCCGCATTCCAGTCAACGTCAACCAGATTGCTCATCTGCTGGGTTTGGCCTAATGCGCGATCG
Source organism: Citrobacter sp. Igbk 14 (assembly GCF_028069825.1). Classification (NCBI taxonomy): domain Bacteria; kingdom Pseudomonadati; phylum Pseudomonadota; class Gammaproteobacteria; order Enterobacterales; family Enterobacteriaceae; genus Citrobacter; species Citrobacter sp. Igbk 14. Next base: position 21,189 of record NZ_JANEWM010000032.1, on the reverse strand, counting down.
GCACCCAGTGAATCAAGCGAGCTTAATTCACTAAGCTGCGTACCTAGTTCTGCACGGACGCTCAAAACATTATTGAGTGAATTCTTTAAACCACGGTTGGTTTTATCAATGGCAGCAGCGGCGGTAGCTTTTGCCACGTCATCACCCTCAATAGGGGTTTTGAGCGCATCAATAGCAGTATCCAGCATTTTAAACAGGTTCTTTTCCTGAGTACCGCCACCCGGTTCCGGCACGGCATTGCTGGTGACGTTGGCAAACACCTTATCCCCAGTATGACCAATAACCATAGTGCGCGAGGCATCGACCTGTTGGGTAACGTTTGTTGTACCGCCACTGTAAGCGCCATCTGCCTGGGCAAACGGTGCCGATTCAGTTTTATATCCACCGAAAATATAGCGACCATTACCATCGGTACTATTTGCCAGGTTCATCAGCTGATCGCGGATCCCCTGCAGATCGGTGGCCAGCGATGCACGGTCGTCATCGCTTAACGTTCCGTTCCCGGCATAAACAATTTTTTCCTGCGCAGCCTGAATTGCCGTCGTCACCTGACTCAATACGTTCTCTTCCAGCGAGACTTTTTGCGTTGCAAACGAGCGTGCCAGCGTATATTGCGTGTTCTGCGCCTGAGCCTGCGAAAGGACCACGGCCTGTGATGCGGCAATCGGATCGTCAGACGGGTTGTTCACGCGTTTCCCCGTTGACATCTGCTCGCCAAATTTCATCCATTCAGCCTGAGAGTTGGTGATGCCGCGCATGTTCTGCTGGTACATCATCTGAGTACTGATACGCATTGAGTTCCTCTCCCTTAGCGAATATTCAGCAGTGCATCAAAGAGCGAATTCGCCGTTTGCAGCACCTGAGCGTTGGCCAGGTAATACTGCTGATAACGCTGCAAATTCCCGTACTCTTCGTCGAGGTTAACCCCGGAAATAGACTGTTGCTGATTTGAAAGCTGCGTGACCACATTGTTTTGCGTGGTGCTGCTGGTTTTTAAGGTCGCCGTTTTGTTGCCGACATCGCTCACCAGCGTAGCGTAAGCATCGTTAAAGGTTTTATTCCCGATGGTTGCCTTGGTTTGCAGATCCAGCAGTTTCTGGCCGTTACGGTTATCGCTTTTTCCTTTATCAACATTGGGATCAGCGTCATTTTTGGACACTTCAGCCATGGCGATTTTCGACTCATCGGTCACCGCCACTTTCATATTAATAATGGCGTCCCCCACGGGTTTCACCGTAAAGCTGTCATTTGCCACCGCACCATTTTTGACGGTGATTTCCAGCCCATCAAACGACATTTTTCCGCCAGTGACCGTCGGCTTAAAGCTGGTATTGTCAGCCAGACGGGTCACCTGCCAGTCAGTACCATCAAACGTAATTTTATAGTCTGTGGCTTGTACCGACGAGCTATCCGTCATTTTTACATCAAGCGCACCGGTCCCTTTATTCTTCGTATTGCTAAGGACTGCCGGGCCACCAATATCGAAAAAGTTTTTGCCCGGGTCGCCGTTGGCATCAAAACCTTCTTTGTGCTGCGTGTTAAACGCATCAGCAAAAGCGAGAGCCAACTGACCAAGGGTATTACGCGTCTGGTCGAGTTCCTGCGAACGGAACGTCAACAGCCCGCCCAGCGAACCGGTCGTGATCAGCTTTTCCGGGATGGCAACTTCTCCGGCCACACCGTCAACATAAGCGACAGTCGTGCGAGAGGGATCATCGCTGGAAGGTACAGCGGCCAGTTGGCGAGCATTGCTGCCTTGCACCAGCGAATAGCCATTCGCCATGGTCACGTTATAGGTGCCGCCGTCCTGAATACTGACTTCCACGCCGACAATCTTGTTCAGCTCACTCACCAGTTGATCGCGCTGATCGAGCAGATCGTTAGGTGATGCACCCGCGCCAACGCCCGTCAAACGGGAGATTTGGTCGTTAAGGCTGGCAATTTGCTTCGAATAGTTGTTGATTTGATCGACGCTGGCTTTAATCGCAATATTGACCTGCTTATCCTGATCGCGCAGATATTGGTCCGTCGTTCTGAACTGATTGACTAAGCCATCAGCTTTACCGATAAGTGCCTGACGTGCCGCCGGATCTTCTGCGTTACTCACCAACGTCTGCAGGCTGGTAAAAAAGCCCTGCATCGACGTTGAGATCGAACTGGTTTTGCTGGCGAGCAGGTTGTCGATTTTTGACATTTGCTCATAACGTGTCGTCAGACCGCTGCTCTGGTTCTGCGCCGCACGTAACTGATTAGTGATAAATGAGTCATACTCACGCTGTACGCCAGAAACATAAACACCATTGCCGACCCAGCCCCCCGCACCCAGCGTGCTGTTCGCTTGCGCCATAATTGTCGTTTGTCGGGTATATCCGGCAACGTTATAGCTGGAGATGTTATTACTGGCAGTGTTCAACGCGGCCTGCGCTGCGCTGAGTCCACTCATCGCGTTATTAATCAAGCTGGACATGGAGGTTCCTTGTAATCCTTCAATACTCGGTATTATCGGCAGCAGGTCAGCAGACTTGAGCTATTTAAAAGAGATTATCGAGATTCGTGCTGTAGGTTTTACTCACCTTTTCGCTCATCGATTTTAGCTGCTGGATCATGCTAGTTAATTTACGCGCATAGTTAGGGTCAGTGGCGTAACCGGCATTCTGCAATGCCTGGGCACCCTGCTCAGCGGTCGCAGCACCGGTCACCGCGGCGTAACGCGGATTTCGAGATATCAGACCGACATAATCCGACAGTGCTTCAAGATAGGAGCTATAAACACGGAATTTCGCTTTCACTTTTTTCGCCTCACCGTTTTCGTATTCGGTGGTGGTGATTTCAGTGGTCGGCCCTTTCCAGCTTCCCGAGGCTTTTACCCCAAAAATGTTAAAGCTCGGCTCGCCGTTCTCTCGTCGAATTTGTCGTTGCCCCCACCCGGACTCCAGCGCAGCCTGCGCCAGAATCAGATGATGAGGAACCCCACTCTGTTGACTGGCCAGTTTTGCAGGCAACGAAAGTTGAGCGAGGAAGTCTTTGCTGTCACCCGACAGCGGTTCATCACTGCTTTCTGTAGTTCTGGGCATCGCTTTACGCACCAGTTGCGTCAGCGTCTGATTTTGATAGCTGGTCACCGTTTCCAGCGAGAACTTCATCGGCACCTGCGGCGCATCATCCGCAGGTTGCCCCTGTCCTTGCGTCATCTGCTTGACCATCATTTCTGCCAGTCCCAGTCCTTTTCCTGCCGTCATCTGCTGGGCGATCTGTTGGTCATACATGCTGGTGTATAAACGCGTGGAGTCGCTGCTAAACACACCGTCTTTGGGTAGCGCCTCGCGCATGCTTTTCAACATCATCTGCACGAACATCCCTTCAACCTGGCGGGCGACCGGGCGGATATTGGCCGCCGGGTCCTGACCCGCTTTCGCTTTCAGTTCGTTCAGTGATTGTGCATCCCAGGCTGCGCTGGTCAGCAGTTTGCTATCACCAATCATTAGATGATTTCCAGTTTGGCGCGCAGACAACCTGCACTTTGCATGGACTGCAGGATAGACATCAGATCCATCGGTGTTGCCCCCAGCGCATTCAATGCTCGTACGACGTTGTTCAGGTTGGCACTGGAACGAACGCTCTGCAACGAACCACCGCTCTGGCGCAGATCAATCTGCGTTTGTGGCGTCACCACGGTTTGTCCACCACCAAACGGTGTATCCGGCTGGCTGACATTCGCCTGGCGGTTAACCGTAATCGACAGGTTGCCTTGTGCTACAGCGCAACTATCCAGCGTCACTTCACGGTTCATTACCACCGATCCCGTACGGGAGTTAATAATCACCTTCGCGTCCTGCGGTGTGACGTTCACTTCCATATTCTGGATATCCGCGAGGAAACGTACCTGCGAGCTATTACCACTCGGGACGCGTACCTGAATCGTGCGTGCATCCAGCGCAGTCGCACTGCCAAATCCGCGAGAACGGTTAATGGTGTCGGTTATCTGCTGTGCCATGGTGAAATCTTCATTATTCAGCTGCAGATTAATGGTATTACCACCACCAAACTGGGTGGGTAACTCACGTTCAATAATGGCACCGTTGGTGATACGTCCACCATTGAGCTGGTTCACCTGGACACTACTTCCACCCGCTGCGGCACCTGCACCACCGACCAGAATATTCCCCTGCGCCAACGCATATACCTGGCTATCAACCCCTTTCAGCGGCGTCATCAGCAACGTCCCGCCACGCAGGCTTTTGGCGTTCCCCATTGAAGAGACCACCACATCGATGGTTTGTCCCTGACGGCCAAACGCCGGGAATGACGCAGTCACCATCACCGCCGCCACGTTTTTCAACTGCATATTGGTGCCCGTCGGCACGGTGATCCCCAACTGAGAAAGCATGTTATTCAGCGTTTGCGTGGTAAACGGTGTCTGGGTAGTCTGGTCACCCGTACCGTCCAGCCCCACCACCAGCCCGTAGCCTATCAGCGAGTTTTCACGCACCCCCTGAACACTGGTCAGATCACGAATGCGATCGGCATGCGCAAAGGTGGTAGCCAGGACCAGTACCATTCCAACAAGAGTTTTAAACACTGGATACCTCGCTTACATCGGCGATAAATTAAGGAAGAAACGCTGCAACCAGCCCATATTCTGCGCCTCGTTGATATAGCCGTTACCGACATATTCAATACGCGCATCCGCAACCTGCGTTGACGGTACAGAGTTGCTGCCGCTAATGGTGCGCGGGTTAACAACTCCAGAGAAGCGAATGAATTCAGTGCCCTGGTTAATGGCGATCTGTTTTTCACCCACGACATGTAAATTGCCATTCACCAGTACCTGATCAACCGTCACGGTCAACGTACCACTGAAGGTGTTTCTGGCGTTCGCGCCGCCTTTACCGTTAAACGAGTTGCCGCCAGAAGCCTCTACGTCGGCACGCTCGTTGCCAAACAGCCCCTGCAGGTAACGGGGTACCGTGTCAAAACCAAAGTTAGTTTTGCCATCACGACTGGCATTCGCCGAGGAGCTTTTGCTCGCACTGACGTTTTCCTGCAATACGATAGTCAGCGTATCGCCAATATTGCGCGGACGGCGGTCTTCAAATAACGGCTGGTAGCCATAATTAATCGGCTGCGCAGACTGAAATATTGATCCATTCGCCACCGGCGTAGGGCCTGGAACGGGCTGGGCAGTCGTCGCGCCCTGCACGAGCGGAGTGGCCGGTATCCAGGCACATCCTGTCAGTGAAACCACCAGCAGGGCCAAAATCGGGTATGGGTGAAGCGCGTATTTTCGCATTGCCTTCATCTTCAAAATCAGTGCGCCGGTGAGGCTTTCACCCCACCGGACGTCACTTTAGAGTTGCGTCAGTTTCTGCAGCATCTGATCGGTGGTCGATACCGCTTTACTGTTGATTTCATAAGCACGTTGAACCTGGATCATGTTGACCAGTTCTTCCGCCACGTTGACATTAGAGGTTTCCACATAACCCTGGTACAACAGGCCCGCGCCGTTCAACCCTGGCGTGCTTTCGTTCGGTGCACCGGACGATTGCGTTTCGGTGTACAAATTCTCACCAATACTTTCCAGGCCAGTATCATTCATGAAGGTCGTCAGGTTGAGTTGTCCCACCTGAACAGGCGCAGCCTGGCCCTGCTGAGTCACACTGACAATACCGTCTCGTCCAATGGTGATACTCAGCGAGTTAGCCGGGATAGTGATTGCAGGCTGTACCTGAAAACCACCCGCCGTGACCAACTGACCGTTCTGATCCACCTGGAAAGAGCCATCACGTGTATAAGCTGACGTCCCATCCGGTAACATGACCTGGAAAAAGCCCTGGCCTTTAATCGCCACATCTTTACTGTTATTGGTCTGTGACAGATTACCCTGGCTGTGCAAACGTTCGGTCGCAACCGGACGCACACCGGTACCAATCTGCAAACCAGACGGCAGTGTTGTCTGTTCAGAAGACTGAGCTCCCGGTTGACGAATTGTCTGGTACAGCAGATCTTCAAACACCGCACGCTGGCGTTTAAAACCATTCGTACTGACGTTTGCCAGGTTGTTGGCAATCACATCCATGTTGGTTTGCTGCGCGTCCAGGCCGGTTTTGGCGATCCATAATGAATTGATCATAAAATGTCCTGTATTAACTCATCGACAGCAGTTGGTTGGCGCGGCCCGCGTTATCATCCACGCTACTGATAATCTTCATCTGCATTTCGAAGCGGCGAGCGCTGGCAATCATATCGCTCATCGCCGCAACGGGTTTGACGTTACTGCCTTCCAGTACGCCCGACATCACGCGGATGCTGGGGTCGGCTTGCAGTGTCGGCCCGCGGGTAGCCTGCGCTGCCGCATTCAGACGGAACATCCCGTCATCACCACGTTGCACTTCACTTCCCGTCGCTTTAACCAGCTTCAGACGTCCTACTGGCGCCACCGTATTTGCGGGATCGCCTGGGTTGAGCGCCGAAATCGTTCCGTCAGCGGCGATAGTCACTTCCGACCCTTCCGGTACCGCTATCGGCCCCGCTTCGCCGATCACCGGATGTCCCTGAATAGTCAGCTCACCGGTTGGACTCACCTGAATAGCGCCATTGCGGGTGTATCCTTCGCTGCCATCAGCGGTCTGCACAGCCAACCAGCCATCCTGCTGCAAGGCCACATCCAGCGGGCGGGAGGTATAATCCATCTGGCCTGGCGTCATATCGGCCCCAGGCGTGGAAGCAACCACCAGCGTACGCGTCGGCAGTGAAAGCCCTTCTACGGGAACCGCACGCAGCGCGTTGAGCTGAGCACGAAAACCCGGTGTCGAGGCATTTGCCAGGTTGCTGGCCGTCACCGCTTGTTGATTCAGCGTCTGACTGGCCGCGCCCATGGCGGTATATATTGCGTGATCCATTAAGCCATCCCGTCAGGCGCTTAGCGCAGGTTGACCAGTGTGTTAAGGATCTGATCCTGGGTTTTGATAGTCTGCGCATTCGACTGATAGTTACGCTGAGCGACAATCATATTCACCAGTTCTTTACTCAAATCCACGTTAGAGGCTTCCAACGCACCGTTGGTCAGCTTGCCGAAGTTACCCGTACCCGCGGTACCCAGCAGCGCCACACCGGAGGCCTGAGTTGCCGCCCAGACGTTATCACCCTGAGACGCCAGACCTTCGTTGTTGGCAAAGTTTGCCAGCACGATCTGTCCCAGAAGCTGTTTCTGTTCGTTCGAGTAGTTACCGACTACGGTACCGTCATTGTTAATCTGGTAGCTCACCAGATCGCCTGGTTTGTAGCCGTCCTGATTCGTGGCAACAATGTTATTTGCACCGGTGTTCTGCTGCATGGAGTTAAGGAAGCTCAGCGAGAAGCCAGCCGGGACCGCGCCATTGATCGTACCGGTATCAATATTGATAGACTTTGGCCATGGTGTTTGTGTAGCACCCGGTACCGCCTCATTGGCGGTAGTACTAATACCTATAAACGCTCCATTATCGTCAAAGCGCATAAATCCTGCAGGTTTCGCAGGATCTCCGGTAGAAGCATCTTGCGTGAAGACTTCCCAAGTGTTGCTTTGCGCATTTTTGACATAAAAAATATTCATGTCATGGGCGTTACCCTGGCTATCAAAAACGGTCACTGTACCTTTTTTGTTGTACGAATCCGCATCACTTGGGCTAAATGTCTTATTCTTTGGTTCTTTGTCAGTGGAGTTCAGGTTGATCTGCATCGACGCGGTGGTGGTGGCTTTTGCCGCCATCAGCGTGTTGGGAATGGTGATCGGTGCCGGGTTCGCGCCCTGCTGAACGGTCGGCGGCGTACCGGTGGCCGGGTAGCCCGTCAGCTGTAAACCCTGCATATTGACGATGTTGCGGTTTTCATCGAGTTTGAACTGACCGTTACGGCTGAAGAAAACGGAACCATTGCTGTCAACCATACGGAAAAAACCGTTCTGGCTGATAGCCACATCCAGCCCACGTCCGGTGTTGGTCGTGGTGCCATCGGTAAAGTCCTGGGTAATACCCGCAACTTTAACGCCCAGACCCACTTTAGAACCGGCGAACATATCGGCAAAGGATGCCGTACCGGATTTAAAACCGTAGGTGGCGGAGTTGGCGATGTTGTTACCAATGACATCGAGGTTGGTCGCTGCAGCGTTCAGACCGCTGACCGCTTGTGAAAAGGCCATGACTTACTCCTGATAAGTGTGAAGGCTTAGATTATCTGCCGTACTTCGTCGAGGGTGGTGGTTCCATAGGTGCCCAGATCCAGCGTGTTACCGCCGTTACTGCGGATAACACCCTGCACCAGCGCAAACTGTAGAGGCTGCGCCACAAGCTGCGTTCCGCCATTACTGGCCGCAATCGAGACGTTATACGAACCGCTCGGTGCATCCGTGCCGTCCGTCATCGTGCCGTCCCAGGTAAAGGTATGCACACCCGCTTTCAACCCGCCAATATCGATGGTGCGTACCACCTTGCCGTCTTTATCGGTAATGGTTGCGGTAACCTTATCTGCCGGTTGCTGCAGCTCAACGCCAAACGGTGTCGTGGTCGTCGTTGCCCCTTCTTCCGCACCTTTACCGGTCAGAATGGTGGTCCCCGGGATCATGACGCCATGACCAATCAGAGTACTGGCCTGCAACGACTGGCTGCTATCGATCTGTCCGGAGATCGATCCCAGCGTGGTATTCAATTTTTCAATGCCGCTTACGGTACTGATTTGCGCTAACTGGGTAGTCAACTCATTGTTTTGCAGCGGGTTGGTCGGGTCCTGGTTTTTTAACTGCGCAACCAGAAGCGTCAAAAAGCTGCTTTGCAGATCAGCCGCGTTGCTCCCTGTCAGCGAACTGTTGCCAGTGGCAGCATTAACACCCGACGTACTCGGGTCATTCATTTTTACAGCAACGGACATATGCGCCTCCTTTACTGGCCCAGCGTCAGCGTTTTAAGCATCAAGCTCTTCACGGTATTGAGCACTTCAACGTTTGCCTGATAGCTGCGTGAAGCAGACATGGTGTTAACCATCTCGCCAACCACGTCGACATTCGGCATTTTTACGTAGCCATTCGCATCCGCCAGCGGATTGCCCGGTTCATAAACCAGCTTGTCCGGCGCCTGACTTTCAATGACGTCAGCAACTTTTACGCCACCGGTTGCTGCGCCTGGTGCTGCATCAACCTGAAAAACAACCTGCTTTGCGCGATACGGCTGACCATCAGGTCCGGTCACGCTATCGGCGTTCGCCATGTTGCTGGCAGCCACGTTCAGACGCTGAGACTGAGCCGTCAGCGCAGAACCTGCGATATCAAAAATATTGAGCAACGCCACGGGTTAGTTCCCTCCTTGCAGCACGTTCATCATGCCCTTGATTTGCCCACCTAACGCGGTAAGCCCCATCTGGTACTTCAGGCTGTTATCCGCAAACTGCGTACGCTCCCTGTCCATATCCACCGTGTTGCCATCCAGAGACGGCTGGTCAGGAATGCGATAGAGCAACTCCGTAGAAGGAGCCGAGACAGTCTGGGCAGGAATGTGTTGTGCAGAGGTCAGCGTCAACGAAACACCGCCTGTTTCTTCCCGCCCTCGCACCATGACTTTTTTTAATTCACTGGCGAAATCCAGGTCGCGCGCCTGATACCCCGGCGTGTCGGCATTGGCAATGTTGGCCGCTAATATTTCCTGGCGTTGGGCGCGCAAATTCAGCGCTTCCTGTTGAAAACGTAAGGCGGCATCGAGCTTATCGAGCATATCTCCTCCGCAAATGACAAAATTCAGCCGACAGCTTAAATCCCATCACGCGCGCGTTATCGCCGGAATAAACGCAAAATGCGTCGCTATTTGTTGCGTTGATGACTGCGTCACACAGGTAGAATCCTGCCACTACCTGAAAAAGCGCGAGGTTTTGATGCAAACGTTTAAACGTGGAATAGTCGTGGCAGCACTGCTGTTCAGCCCTATGACGCTGGCACAAGACCTGAATTCGCAGTTAACCGCGTGGTTTTCCCAGCGCCTGGCCGGGTTTAGCGATGAGGTGGTCGTCACTGTCCGTACGCCGCCAAACTTGCAGCCCAGCTGCGATCAGCCTGCGCTGAGCGTGTCCGGCAGTGCGAAACTGTGGGGTAACGTGAACGTGCTGGCCCGCTGCGCCAATGAAAAACGCTATCTGCAGGTCACTGTGCAAGCCACCGGCAACTATGTTGTCGCAGCGACCCCTGTTGCCCGCGGAAGCGCACTGAACGCGGCCAGCGTAACGCTAAAACGTGGTCGTCTGGATCAACTGCCGCCACGCGCCGTACTGGACATTAACCAGGTTCAGGATGCCGTGAGCCTGCGCGACCTGGTTCCCGGTCAGCCAATCCAGCTCACAATGTTGCGCCAGGCGTGGCGGATAAAAGCGGGTCAACGCGTGATGGTTATCGCCAACGGAGACGGCTTTCGGGTCAATGCCGAAGGTAAAGCGCTCAACAATGCAGCCGTCGCGCAAAACGCCCGAGTGCGGATGATTTCTGGTCAGGTGGTGAGTGGAATCGTCGATTCTGATGGGAATATTCTTATTAACCTATAATAGGTTAAAGATTTTTTAGCGAGTGCCGATAGATAATCAACCAATGATTAAAGCGGGCCGCTATAGCGTAACCCCTCGATGAGGATAGAAAAAATGAGTATTGATCGTACCTCACCATTGAAGCCAGTAAGCACTGTCCAGCCACGCGAAACCAGCGACTCGCCGGTACAAAAAGCGCGGAAGGAAAAAACAGCGACGACAAACAGCACCAGCGTAATGCTGAGTGACGCTCAGGCCAAATTGATGCAGCCCGGCACCAATGACATCAATATGGAACGTGTCGAAGCGCTGAAAACCGCGATCCGCAACGGCGAGCTGAAAATGGATACCGGAAAAATTGCCGACTCGCTGATCCGCGAGGCACAGAGCTACCTACAGAGTAAATAAAGTATGACTCGTTTGTCAGAAATACTTGATCAGATGACGACCGTCCTCAATGACCTAAAAACAGTGATGGATGCTGAGCAGCATCAGCTCTCTGCAGGGCAGATCAACGGTAGCCAGCTACAGCGAATTACAGAAGAAAAAAGTTCTTTGCTGGCCACCCTCGATTATCTGGAACAGCAGCGCCGCCTGGAGAATGACGCCACGCGCAGCGCCAACGATGAGATTGCCGAGCGCTGGCAGACAATCACGAAGAAAACACAGCATTTGCGTGATCTCAACCAGCACAATGGTTGGCTGCTGGAAGGGCAAATCGAACGCAATCAACAGGCAATTCAAGTGCTGAAACCGCACCAGGAGCCGACGCTGTATGGCGCGAACGGCCACACATCTGCGGCACATCGCGGTGGGAAAAAATTCTCTATTTGATCATTGCCTGATGGCATTGTGCTTATCAGGCAACGCTATTCTGTTGGCCGGATGCGGCGTGGTACCGCCATCCGGCATAGGATGTCCATTACGCCGTCCGGCGAACGAACTCTTTCACTTTAAAGCCCAGCGCCGCAAGAGCGGCGAAGTAGGCCACGATTCCCACGACCACCACCGCCAGCAAACGCATCACACGCCACACCATTGTCCCTTGTGACCAGTCCGGCATCATGTAAAGCATCCCTACCAGCGCAGCAGACATCACCAGCACTGAAATCACCAGACGCGTCAGGAACCAGGCCCATCCTGCCTGTGGGGTGAATATTTTCTGTTTGCGCAGTTGCCAATAGAGCAGTGAAGCATTCAGACACGCCGCCAAACCGATCGACAACGACAGTCCGGCATGCTTCAACGGCCCGATAAACGCCAGGTTCATCACCTGGGTCAGAATCAGCGTCACAATGGCAATTTTTACCGGCGTTTTAATATCCTGACGCGAGTAAAAACCAGGCGCCAATACTTTCACGATGATAATGCCAATCAGACCGACCGAATACGCCACCAGCGCACGCTGGGTCATCGCCGCATCAAACGCGGTAAATTTTCCATACTGGAACAGCGACACCGTCAGCGGTTTCGCCAGGATACCCAACGCCACGGCACTGGGTAACGCCAGCAGAAAACACAGGCGCAGCCCCCAGTCCATCAGGCGACAATACTCATCATGATTACCGCTGGAAAAACTTTTGGACAGTGACGGCAGCAGGATTGTCCCCAGCGCAACCCCCAAAACACCGGAGGGAAACTCCATCAGACGGTCAGCATAATACATCCATGACACTGAGCCGGAGGCCAGAAACGAGGCGAAGATCGTGTTAATAATCATGGAAACCTGGCTGACGGAAACCCCAAGGATCGCCGGCCCCATTTGCTTCACGACGCGCATCGCACCTTCATCGCGGAAGTTGACACGCGGCAGTACCAGCATGCCAATTTTCTTCAAATGCGGAAGCTGATAAACCAATTGCAGCACACCGCCCACGGTGACAGCCCACGCCAGCGCCAGCACCGGCGGATGGAAATAAGGCGCGGCAAACAGCGCAAAACCAATCATGCTGATATTCAGAAACGTCGGCGCAAACGCGGGAATGGAGAAGCGATTCCATGTGTTAAGGATTGCACCTGCCAGTGAGGCCAGCGAAATCAGCAGAATATAAGGAAAAGTTATCCGCAGCAGTTGGGTAGTCAGTGTGAACTTATCTGCAGTATCAGCAAACCCTGGCGCGGTGACCATGATCACCCACGGCGCAGCAAGCATCCCGGCCACCGTGACGACGGCCAGCGCCAGCGTCAATAGACCAGAAACATAGGCGACAAACACGCGGGTGGCGTCTTCGCCCTGCTTACTTTTGTATTCGGCAAGAATCGGTACAAACGCCTGGGAGAACGCACCCTCAGCAAAAATACGGCGCAGCAGGTTAGGAAGTTTGAATGCCACAAAAAAGGCGTCGGTCGCCATCCCTGCGCCAAAGATTCTGGCGACAATCGCGTCACGCGCAAAACCCAGCACACGTGAGAACATCGTCATCGAGCTGACGGCTGCCAGCGATTTTAATAAATTCATCTATGTTGTATTCCAGACTCTGAGGCAGAACCCCGCATAGCCAGTCCATTGGCCGGAGAAGGCGTTGAGCCCTCATCCGGTGATGTCGCAGAGCCTAATGCCGACGCTAAAGCGTCTTATCAGGCCGACAAACTGGTCTATAGCTTGAAAAGAGGTGTTTTTTGAGTGGGCATATAGTACCTGGATTAGCGTGAATTACTACCGCCAGATGTTACAGGGGGTTATTCCTCCATCGCCTCCCGCCACAGTTTTTCAACCACACGCTGCGCCAGAATCGCCTGCTCGCCCGCCGTCTCAGGAACCGTCTGATTTTGTACGCAGGCTATAAAATGACGTGCGCATCCGGCAAACCCACGTTGTTCTAACGTCGTTTGCCATCCTGCAATGGGCTTATGTACCACACCCTGCCCGCGTTCCTCGCGCCATTCCCGCATATCCGTCACATCAATCAAGCCCCCTTCCGTCACGGCCTGGATACACTCGCGCTGGCTACCTGCACGGCGGTGCATGCTGGTGGTTATCTGTAGCTGGTCGGCAGAAAAATGATGTTCAGCATACAGCATCTCACCGGTGTCATTTGTTAACAGCGTGCCGCCATTAAGTTGAACCTGTCCTCCCGCCAGCCACAGCGCGGTGTCTACCACGTGCAGATAATCATCCAGCAGCGTAAAACGCAGATCGTGCGGCCCGACGCTATCCGTACGGTGCTTGTCCATACGAACAGACGCCGCATTGCCCAACTGCGCCTTTAGATCCTGATACAGCGGCGCAAAGCGACGATTAAACCCAACCATTAGTGTCAGTTTTTTCCGCGCCGCCAGCTCCACCAGTTGTTCAGCTTCGCGCAGATTTTCTGCCAGCGGCTTGTCCACGCAAACGTGAACGCCGGCATTCAGCAACTCACTCACTACGGCGTAGTGAGTGGCGGTACTGGAATGAACGAAAACGGCATCGCAGGTTGCCGCTAAATTCTGTACAGAATCAACGTATGGCATTCGCCAGGTTTCACAAATACGCAGCGCTTTTTCCCGCGAGGGCGACCATGCGCCCTGCAATGTCCAGTCCGCAGATGCGCCCAACACAGGCAACCATGCCTTTTGCGCGATACTCCCTAACCCGACCACGCCGATACGCAATTTTCCCACGTTAGTCTCCCAGGTGTGCCAATAACGAATCGAGCCGCTGTTTCAGCTCTGCCACTTCAGTTTCCAGCGCTTCAACACGCGCCTGCAAATCTCCAGACGCCGCCTGCGGTTCATCTGCCGCAGCGAGTGACTCATCAACCTCGCCACAAAACAGGTGCATATAACGACTTTCTCGCTTTCCAGGTTCACGCGCCAGGCGGACCACATAAGGGCCATCTTCCCGGGTAGCCAGTTTCTCCAGCGTCGACTCCACTTCCGCCATATCGCTGAACTCATACATTCGGGATGCGCGGCTACGCAATTCACCCGGTGTCTGAGCGCCACGGAGTAACAGCGTGGTGATCAATGCCACTTCACCCGCGCTAAGCTTAAGATTGCCAAACTCTGAATTACAGAACCGCTGTTCGTATTTGGTCACGCGATTACCAAAGCCGCTCACCGTACGCAGAAAATGCCTTTTTACCAGGTTATCAAGCTGGTCCTGCACGTCGGCTTCCGACAGATTCATCACCGGTTCACGGTTGGTTTTTTGATTACACGCGGTCACCACACCATTCACGGAAAGGGGATATTGTTCCGGTGTAGTAACCTGTTTTTCTAATAAGCAGCCAATCACACGGGCTTCAGTGGCGGTTAATTCGTATTTCATCGTCTTCTCCATTATTCAGGCCGCGCGCCTGAAACTTAGCGACCGGGGGTCCATTCTGATGTTGTCAACGCCGTCAGCACATGATCGCGCCACTGCCCATCAATCAGCAGATAGTCTTTTGCATACCCTTCTTTCTCAAAGCCGAGTCGCGCCAGCAAATCGCCGCTACGCTTATTGTGTGGCATGTAGTTCGCCATAATGCGGTGAATATGTTGCGTCCGCTGTACATAACGAATTGCGGCGGTCAGGGCTTCGTACATCAGCCCCTGCCCTTGCCACTTCTGCGCAATGGAATAACCGAGATAACAGGCGTGGAAAGATCCGCGCACCACGTTCGAAAAGTTCGCAACGCCGATAATTTCTTTTTCGTCGGGATCGAGCAGCGCGAAATACCAGGCTGTACCTTGTTTATGAAATTCAGAGATCATGCTCAGACGCGCCTGCCAGCCAGAGGGGTAGCAGTGGCTTTCATCGCGGATAGGTTCCCAGGGCTTTAAGAAATGACGATTCTCTGCGTAATAATCTGCCAGACGCCAGGCATCACGCTCATGCACCAAACGCACGACCAGGCGGTCCGTGGTTAAGCGCACTTTTGGCACGTTACTGCGATAGCCAAACATTCTATACCTACTCCTTCCCGTAACGTCTTCAATACGCAATTCGCATTACTATACCTGTGCAAATACACCCTGTGAAAAGAGCAAAATGCCATTTTTTGAATTATTCACACATTTTGATGAAAACTCTCTATCAAGACGGACTTTTGATAAAAAAATATTGTCCCGCCAAGGGTGGGAAAAGCGCAAACGACACCGCAGAATAGAAGGTGCTTATCTTTTAAACTCTCCACCGAGTGACGAGTTTTTTCCCTGGAGGGGAAATGTCGCAAGTCTCGCAGGCAAGGAACCTGGGTAAATATTTCCTGCTCATCGATAATATGCTGGTCGTGCTGGGTTTCTTTGTCGTTTTCCCACTGATCTCTATCCGTTTCGTCGACCAAATGGGCTGGGCCGCCGTGATGGTCGGTATCGCACTTGGATTGCGCCAATTTATTCAGCAAGGTCTGGGGATTTTTGGCGGCGCAATTGCTGACCGCTTTGGTGCCAAACCCATGATTGTGACCGGCATGTTGATGCGTGCCGCCGGGTTCGCCACGATGGGGATTGCGCACGAACCCTGGCTATTGTGGTTTTCCTGTTTCCTCTCCGGCTTAGGCGGTACATTATTCGACCCGCCCCGTTCGGCACTGGTGGTCAAACTGATCCGCCCGGAAAAGCGCGGGCGCTTTTTCTCCATCCTGATGATGCAGGACAGTGCCGGTGCCGTTGTTGGCGCATTACTCGGCAGTTGGCTGTTACAGTACGATTTCCGTCTGGTCTGCGCTACGGGTGCGATCTTGTTCGTTTTGTGCGCTGCGTTTAACGCCTGGCTGCTTCCGGCATGGAAGCTGTCCACCGTGAAAATTCCCGTGCGCGAAGGCATGAGCCATGTGATGCATGACAAACGATTTGTCACCTATGTCCTGACGCTGGCGGGGTATTACATGTTGGCGGTACAGGTTATGTTGATGCTGCCAATTATGGTTAATGACATTGCCGGTTCGCCAGCCGCCGTGAAGTGGATGTATGCCATCGAGGCGTGTCTCTCTTTAACGCTGCTCTACCCTATCGCCCGCTGGAGTGAGAAACGTTTTCGTCTTGAGCATCGGCTGATGGCAGGCCTGCTGATCATGTCTCTTAGCATGATGCCCATCGGTCTGGTCGGAAATTTACAGCAGCTTTTCACCCTGATTTGCACCTTCTATATCGGTTCTATCATTGCGGAACCGGCACGCGAGACGCTGAGCGCGTCGTTGGCAAATGCGCGCGCACGGGGCAGCTACATGGGCTTTAGCCGCCTCGGGTTAGCCATCGGCGGTGCCATCGGTTATATCGGTGGCGGCTGGCTGTTTGACATGGGTAAAGCATTGTCACAGCCAGAACTCCCGTGGATGATGCTCGGCATTATCGGCTTTATCACCTTCCTCGCGCTGGGCTGGCAGTTTAGCCATAAACGCCCGTCACGCGGCATGCTGGAACCTGATGCCTGATAGCTGACCAGACGTCCCGGACTCAATTTCAGTTTTTTCTGCTGGTGTCCGGGTCGCTGGTGCTTGATGCTGCTTTGTGTCACGATTACGCCACAAGCATCATGTTGAGGAACCCCATGAAAAAGATTTTTTTTGCTGCTGCACTGATTGTCAGCGGCCTGTTGGTTGGTTGTAATCAACTCACACAATACACGGTTAGCGAGCAAGAGATTAATCAGGCACTGGCTAAGCATAACGACTTCTCGAAAGATATTGGTCTGCCTGGCGTCGCTGAAGCCCACATCGTACTGACCAATCTCGCCAGCCAGATTGGTCGCGAAGAACCGAATAAAGTGACGCTGACAGGCGATGCCAATCTGGATATGAATTCCCTTTTTGGTAGCCAGAAAGCGACCATGAAATTGAAGTTAAAAGCATTGCCAGTCTTCAATAAAGAAAAAGGCGCGATTTATCTGCAAGAAATGGAAGTGGTCGACGCGACCGTCACACCAGAGAAAATGCAATCTGTACTGCAAACGCTGATGCCCTACTTAAATCAGTCGCTGCGCAATTACTTTAACCAGCAACCGGCCTATATTCTGCGTGAAGACAGCAGCAAAGGCGAAGCGTTGGCGAAAAAACTGGCGAAAGGGATTGAGGTTAAACCGGGCGAAATCATTATCCCGTTTACCGATTAATCAACAACAGGGCGCGAATGCGCCCTTTTTTTTCGTGCAAACGAAAACGTTTCCGCTTATCCTTTGTTTCCGGCAAAAAAGACTATCCTCAGCCGGAGCATATTGATGACTGCACCATCCCAGGTTTTAAAGATCCGCCGCCCAGACGACTGGCACCTTCACCTTCGCGATGGCGACATGTTGAAAACTGTCGTGCCTTATACCAGTGAAACTTATGGTCGCGCGATTGTTATGCCAAACCTCGCTCCGCCGGTCACTACCGTTGACGCGGCCATTGCGTACCGTCAGCGCATTCTGGACGCTGTACCCGCCGGACATCACTTTACGCCATTAATGACCTGCTACTTAACGGACACGCTGGATCCTAATGAACTTGAGCGTGGATTCAACGAAGGTGTCTTCACCGCCGCTAAACTGTATCCCGCCAATGCAACAACCAACTCTACACACGGTGTAACCTCGGTCGATGCCATTATGCCGGTACTGGAGCGCATGGAAAAATTGGGGATGCCACTGTTGGTGCATGGTGAAGTAACGCATGCTGATATCGATATTTTCGATCGCGAAGCACGTTTTATCGAAACGGTGATGGACCCCTTACGTCAGCGTTTAACCGCGCTAAAAGTGGTGTTTGAACATATCACGACCAAAGATGCCGCCGAGTACGTTCGCGAGGGCAACGAGCTTCTTGCAGCAACCATCACACCGCAGCATTTAATGTTTAACCGCAACCATATGCTGGTCGGCGGAATTCGTCCGCATCTGTACTGTCTGCCGATACTCAAACGTAATGTTCACCAGCAGGCGCTGCGCGAACTGGTTGCCAGCGGATTCAGTCGTGCATTCCTTGGCACCGACTCCGCACCGCATGCGCGTCATCGTAAGGAGTCCAGTTGCGGCTGTGCGGGCTGCTTTAATGCGCCGACCGCGCTGGGCAGCTATGCCACTGTGTTCGAAGAGATGAACGCTCTGGACCATTTCGAAGCCTTCTGCTCACTCAATGGCCCGCAGTTCTATGGTTTGCCGGTGAATGAGACCTTTATTGAGCTGGAACGCGTGGAGCACCAGGTCCCGGAGAGCATTGCGCTGGAAAACGATACGCTGGTGCCTTTCCTTGGCGGTGAAACGGTACGCTGGTCAGTAAAACGCTAAAAAAGTGTAGCCCACTGTTGTCAACTGGCGCAGTTAACTGTATAAATAACCAGTATATCCAACAGGGGGCTATTATGCGTATTGAAGTCACTATTGCCAAAACTTCACCTTTACCAGCCGGTGCTATCGACGCGCTGGCAGGTGAACTCTCCCGCCGTATTCATCATCATTTTCCGGATAACGAAGGTAACGTTACCGTTCGTTATGCCGGGGCCAACAATCTGTCGGTTATTGGCGCATCAAAAGAGGACAAAGAACGCATCAGCGAAATCCTACAGGAAACCTGGGAAAGCGCGGATGACTGGTTCATCAACGAATAAAAAATGATATGCAGTGATGTTTGTTTGCCGGGTCGCCCCGGCTTTTTTATACGTGAATCCTTTAAATCAATCTTGCATTCACCACGCTGGCAGATAATTTATATTAAGCACCTTGATTATCTTTTAATCAAATCACCAAAATAATTGCACAACATGCTAAAAAAAAATGAATAACATGTTGTTTTATTAGTCAGATAACACTGAAAACAAAAAATTTATGCGCCGCCCTCTTTAAATTTTCAATGAATACCCTTATTTATTGATATACTGAAGTTGCTTCAGAAAAAAACGCATTGAACCTCGAAAACCGTTGTCTAGTAACACGAATTAGGGGGCATGATGGAAAAGAATAATGAAGTCATTCAGACTCATCCGCTTGTAGGGTGGGACATCAGCACTGTTGATAGCTACGATGCGCTGATGCTGCGTTTGCACTACCAGACCCCGAATCGTCCGGACCCGGATGGGACTGAAGTCGGTCAAACGCTCTGGTTAACCACTGATGTTGCCAGGCAATTTATTTCGATATTAGAAGCCGGAATCGCCAAAATTGAATCTGGCGATTACCAGGTAAATGAGTATCAGCGACATTAAACCTGATACATCACACCATCAAAAGGCACCTTCGCGGTGCCTTTCTTATTTGCAGGTTGAATATTCCGGTTCAGTTATTTACGCTGCTATACCTGTCATACTTCAAGTTGCATGTGCATTGGCTTTACTCGGCCTTTGGCCTCGCCCCTTCGGGGCCAGCGCAAGCGCTATTCAAAACGGCCAGAGCGTTTTGTCCTGCAACTCGAATTATTTAACGTATACTATCGCGATTGCAGAGAGAAGCGGATGAAATACGACTTAATCATTATTGGCAGCGGTTCCGTGGGCGCCGCAGCCGGATACTACGCCACTCGCGCCGGTCTCAACGTTTTGATGATCGATGCGCATATGCCACCGCATCAGCAGGGCAGCCACCACGGCGATACACGATTAATTCGTCATGCGTATGGCGAAGGTGAAAAATACGTTCCACTGGTGCTACGTGCCCAGACCTTGTGGGATGAACTTTCCGCACAAAATGAAGAGCCTGTTTTTGTTCGCTCTGGCGTTATCAACCTGGGCCCTGCAGATTCAACCTTCTTAGCGACCGTAGCGCAAAGTGCCAAACAGTGGCAGCTCAATGTCGAGCAGCTGGATGCTGCAGCCATCATGGCTCGCTGGCCAGAACTTCGCGTGCCTGAAAACTATATCGGACTGTTTGAAGCTGAATCCGGTTTTTTACGTAGTGAGTTAGCCATTAAAACCTGGATTCGCCTGGCTGAAGAGGCGGGTTGTGCACAGCTGTTTAAATGCCCCGTCACGGCGATTCATCACCACGATGATGGCGTAACGATTGCAACAGCCGATGGTGACTACCACGCGAAAAAAGTCGTCGTCAGCGCCGGTACCTGGGTCAAGGCATTGCTGCCGGAACTGCCGATACAACCGGTGCGTAAGGTGTTCGCATGGTATCAGGCTGACGGGCGCTACAGTGTCAAAAACAAATTCCCGGCATTTACCGGCGAACTGCCAAATGGCGATCAATACTACGGTTTTCCGGCTGAGAATGACGAGTTAAAAATTGGCAAACATAACGGCGGACAGGTCATTCATTCACCTGAAGAACGTAAACCGTTTGCCGCTGTCGCCAGCGATGGTTCTGAGGCTTTCCCATTCCTGCGCGCTATTTTGCCTGGCATTGGCTGTTGTCTGCATGGCGCATCCTGTACTTACGATAACTCGCCAGATGAAGACTTCATTATCGATACGTTGCCAGACCATGACAACACGCTGGTGATTACCGGACTCAGCGGACACGGTTTTAAGTTTGCTTCCGTACTGGGCGAAATTGCGACTGATTTTGCCCAAGGTAAACCGTCAGCTTTTGACCTGACGCCATTCAGGCTGTCCCGTTTTAAGCGATAATTGATCAATGGCCTCGTTGGTGAGGCCATTTTTAATGACAGGAAAAACATTGATGCGCCGCATCTTTCACTATCTGGTTAATAATATTCGCGAGCATTTCATGCTCTACATTATTTTATGGTCGCTGCTGGCGATTATGGACGTCATATATATTATGTTCTTCTAATCGATATGTACTGACATTAATTGACAAAAACTGATAATTAC
>NZ_JANEWM010000031.1:0-53900 GCF_028069825.1 Citrobacter sp. Igbk 14 | reverse complement strand
GAATGTACTTATGCGTAATTATGTCATGATAAATTTATAGTGTGATGCCATTGGGAATGTAGCATCACCATTCTCTATTTATAATAGGGATAAATAATTCATCCTGTCTATTGTTTAACGCATGTCTATTTATTGATTATTTTATTTGATTGTAGGTGATATTTGCGCGCGCAAGATTGAAGACATGTGAATATGGAGGAGTTATGTTGCCAGGACGCTGCAAGAACGCAATTATTATTAGTAAATTACCTATCATACAAACTGGGCTTAAAGGGGTAATGCAAGCGCATTTCTCCGATTACAAACTGACCTACTGCCGCGCCGTAGAAGAACTGACATTGCTGCAACTGCGACGTTCAGATCTGGTTATCGCTGATTTAACCGGAGACTGTAGTCATCCGCGTTTGATCTGCGAACAATATTATTCTTTGTTACCTCAATACCGCGATATTCACTGGGTCTTTCTCGTTTCTCGAAATTATTATCCTGTGGCCGTTGAGTTGCTGATGTGTCCAATCAGTACGCTTTTATCCGATGCCGAACCGATCGACAGTTTAGTAAATGCTATTGATGCGGGGAATGTTTATGCTGACAGAATTAGCCCGGTATTGCTCTCTCCGGTAATAACACCAGAAAGACAGGATCATAGCGTACATTCAATTATTCTGACGCTATCTGAACGGAAAGTGCTACGGCTTCTGGGAAAGGGCTGGGGGATTAATCAGATTGCCACATTACTTAAAAAAAGTAATAAGACCATCAGCGCCCAGAAAAATAGTGCGATGCGTCGTCTGTCAATACACAGCAATGCGGAGATGTATGCCTGGATAAATAGTTCTCAAGGAGCACGAGAATTGAATCTACCTTCAGTTTATGGAGAGACCACGGAATGGAAGACAGAAGTATCAAAAGAAATGTCGCACTGGTAGAAAAGTGTGTAATGAGCAGTGTGGGTATTTATAATTTATTTAATGCCAGACCGAATAACCAATACCGACTCCATCCCTTTTCACGACAGCCTGCCTTCAGCCAGGCGATGTCACAGACGTCATTTTCCGCGGTTATTTTTTCACTTTCCGCGAAAAGAACCGATCGTCGCACCGGGTTGGCTTACCTGACGGAACTGGCTGTGAAACACCCTCGCATCAAGCGAGTAGTCATTGCCGATGATGATGATGAGGCGCGGTTAATTGGCTCGCTGTCACCGTCACCATTGGATGCCGTGATTAGCAAAGCATCCACGCTGAGTGTGTTACAGGAAGAATTATTTGCAGCGCTGGAGTGTGTCAGAGGGGAAACAGAGGATACAAAAAAACTCTGGTATATCAATCAATGTCGTATGCTTAGCCCAACCGAGCGCGAAATTCTGCGCTATATGTCGAATGGCTATTCGATGCTGCAGATTGCGATTGAGCTTGAGCGAAACATTAAAACGATTCGCGCGCATAAATTTAATGTGATGTCCAAACTGGGTGTGAGTTCGGATGCCGGGTTACTGGACGCTGCCGATATTCTGTTGCATGTACGCTCTGCAGAACCGTCATCTTTTCGTCGTACTGCCCCGTTATGGCGCGCTTGAGAAAAGGTGTATCAGCTTAGTTATTGGCATGGAAAGGTACATCGATCACTGGCACACATCAACCCAGGTCGCCGTAGTCAGTTCTGCTATCCTCTCTGGCGTGATGCGAACCGCGCTATGAGTGGCTCCAGCCGCAGGGAGCACTTCAGTGTAGTGTTTCAACGAGACATCACAGTACACCGATATTGGTGTCTCCAGGCCGAAAGGACATACGCCTCCCACGGGATGACCTGTTGCGATGACCACTTCATCGCTACTCAGCATGCGCGCTTTGGCACCAAACGTATTTTTCAGTTTTTTATTATCGAGGCGCGCATCTCCTCTGGCGACGACCAGGATAATGTCGTTTTTCACCTTTAGTGACAGCGTTTTTGCTATCTGCCCTGGTTCGACGTTATGGGCTTTTGCGGCCAGATCGACGGTGGCGGTGCTTTGATCTAATTCGATGATTTCAATATCTGGCGCATGTTGCGCAAAAAACTGCCGCACTGATTGCAAACTCACTCTTTTCTCCCTCTCGCTTATCCGCAGCCCTGTATAGCAGAAAACCGCCTGGCGTAATTTGTCATAGGGGAAGCGTTACTGTAAATATTTTATTGTAACAACATAGCAACATCGGCAGTTTTTCGATCACCTTCACAATCAAAGAAACCGGTTACAGTAACCGGTTGCAGAATGTTGAAATGGCGATTAATACTGAAGCTGTCACTTCCTCTGTATCACATAATAAGAGCCATCTATGAAACTTAACTTTAATAGCGGTAGCGCTGGCGTTCCTCCCGGCACGGTTGCGAAAAGTGGTAACGGGCCTTACGTGGTGGTGTTGATACCAGCACATTTACAGGGTTTTGCACAACAGGAGAGCGGCTATGTCTACTAACCATGCTGTGTTTAATGTGATTTTCCGCTTTGTTGAAAACTACGTTAGCCCTGTCGCCGGGCGCATTTCTTCACAACGTCATGTGATGGCAATACGTGATGGTTTCATTTCGGCAATGCCGTTTATGATTGTAGGATCTTTTCTGCTGGTTTTTGCCTATCCTCCTTTTTCGCCGGATACCACCTGGGGATTTGCCCGCGCATGGCTGGATCTGGCAAAACAATTTGAAGGCCAGATACTCACGCCGTTTGATATGACGATGGGGATCATGTCGGTCTATATATGTGCCGCCATTGCTTACAACCTGGGTAAACACTATGTGAAGTCGTATCAGCTGGATCCGTTTATGTGCGCGATGCTGTCCATCATGGCGTTTTTACTGATTGCTGCACCGAAAACCAAAGGTTCGATGCCGGTTGATAGCCTGGGAGGGACGGGGATTTTCACCGCGATCCTCGTGGCGATTTATTGCGTTGAGATGATGCGGTTCCTGAAGGCACACAACATTGGGATCCGCTTACCCGATCAAGTGCCGCCGATGATCAAAAACTCATTTGATCTCCTGATCCCAGTGTTGGTTGTGGTATTGACGCTGTACCCGCTGAGCCTGGTGATCCAGTCGCAGTTTGATATGCTGATCCCTCAGGCCATTATGGCAATCTTTAAACCGCTGGTGTCTGCTGCCGATTCTCTTCCGGCGATACTGCTGGCGGTATTGATAGGCCACCTGCTGTGGTTTGCCGGGATTCACGGGGCGGCGATTGTGTCCGGGATGCTGCAAATGTTCTGGCTGACCAACCTCGGCATGAATCAATCGGCGTTGGCGCAGGGGGCTCCTTTGCCGCATATCTTTATGGAAGCGTTCTGGACGTTCTTCATCGTGGTGGGGGGATCGGGGGCGACGATGGGGCTGGTGATTTGCTATCTGCGCAGTCGTTCTGCCCATTTACGCTCGATTGGACGCCTCAGCGTCGTCCCAAGTATTTTTAATATCAATGAACCGGTGATTTTCGGTACGCCGATAGTGATGAATCCGGTGTTCTTTATTCCGTTCCTGCTTGCGCCGATGGTGAATGCTGTCTTGGCCTGGGCAGCGATGAAGCTGGATTTGATTGGTCGCGTCATTTCTGTAGTTCCCTGGACCGCACCGGCCCCGGTGGGGGCGGCATGGGCGTTAGGCTGGGATTATCGTGCGGCGATCCTGGTGGTCGTGTTGGCGCTGGTTTCTGCCATCATCTACTTCCCCTTCTTTAAGGTCTATGAGAAGCAACTGCTGGCGCAGGAAAAAGAAGAAGCCCAGCGTATAGAAGAGGAAAGTCAGCAGGTAGCGTAATCGTGCAGGCGAGGGGCTGCGGCTCCTCGCTTACTTTAACGTGCAGTCACCGCATTGCTGAACATCGGGCAAGCGATAGCGTTGACAGCAGGTTCTGCGTACTAACAGTCCCTCACGTGGAACGACGGTACGCCACAACGGATTATCCTGACCACAGGAGAGCTGTTTCTCAAAGAAGCAGGTTTGACGCAATGTTGTCAGCAGTTCTTCACCTAACAGCGACTTCATTTCCGTTAAATACCAGTGGATGAGATACCCGGTATTGCTCCAGATAAGTTTCGCGTTGATCTCACCCGTCGATTCCAGCGCCTGAACCACCGGTGTCAGGGCTGACAAAATCAGCGTTTCCATGCGTTGTTGCGGTGAGAGTGCAGTGGTCTGGTGATCCTGATGTACATCTATCCAGAAACATGCGGCACGCCCGGTTTCGTGAAACTCCACGTGCATATGTTCCGGCGCGACATCAATGGCTTCTTTTTGCGTCAGCAGAGCCACCATGAGCGGGGGCATCATCAGGCCGATATACCATTGCGCCCAGAGGGAGAGCAGCGGTTTATTTTCGCGTACTAACGTGGGCTGGTTGCGGTAGATGTGGTCTGAATAAACGGCCAGAAGCGAACTTAACGTTGTCGGTTGCGTCCATTCATATAATGTCATTGCACCTTGCGGTGGGGTCTCGTCAAGACGAATAAAATCCAGCAAGTGTTCGCGAGTTTGGGCTATGGTCGCACGCACGGAAGCCGCCAGCGAGGGCATCTCTGAAGGGAGATGGCTGCGCCAGATGACATCTTCAACGATGGGTGCGGAACGGTAAGCCATGGCGATATAAGGATGTTAATCTAAATGATAATGATTGCCAATCCTATAGCTGAGGGTAAACGATGGCAAGATCTTTGTCGCAATATCGGGCAGTTCCGCACGGATAAACTCAGGAAGAGGTGCAGTTTATCCGCAGCTCATCGCTGACCAGGGTGTTGTTTCGACCGAGATTCTTGGCCTCATAAAGCGCTTTGTCTGCTCTGGTAATCGCGGAGTCAATATCCTGATCCACTAAAGGCGCAATGCCGATGCTGACCGTCACATTGGTTGCTACGCTCTCATTAAACATATGAGGGATCTTAAGGTCGTATACTTTCTGGCGGATACGCTCAGCTGCGGCCTGCGCCTGCTGTGGATCGACGGCGGTCAGTAACACCATAAATTCTTCGCCACCAAAACGCGCGACCACATCCCGGGAGCGTACGGAATCACGAATCGCGGCAGAAACGCGAATTAACGCCTGATCGCCCATCATATGTCCGTAATGGTCGTTATAGGCTTTGAAATGATCGATATCCAGCAATAAGACGTAATGCTTCGCGTTGCTCAGTGCTAGCAACGTATCGAGTCGGTGTTGCAGCCCACGACGGTTATACAGCCCCGTCAGCGGATCGAGCATACTGAGGCCGTTCAGGGTTTCTCGCTCTTCCAGCAGTTTGTACATCAGCTGTTGGGCGAAGCCGTCGTAGCGCTTTTGGATCACGTGTTGAATGGCAATCCCGGCCATAGGCAACGCCATAAAATAGAAAATTCGCAGACCATGCTCGCTACCGTTAAGCCATAAGCAGACGATGACTGAGGGTAGCGAATGTAGCGTAAAGGCGATGATATTGTTGGCAAAAGCGATAGAACCAATAAACAGCACGCTGAGAAGTGCAATTAACAGAAAATAATAATCATTATTACCCAGTTTTGTGAATTTCAACACAATATGGGCTGCCCACAACAAGCCGAAAATGATTGAAATAAAAGGAAGATTAATTCTTTTATTCGCATATTTGCCATGCCATGCCAACAGCAATGTACTGGCGACCAGGATGAGCAACGCCGGGACAGATACGGCTTTGACGGCAAAAAGTGGGAAAACAAGCGTAAACAGCGCGGAGACTGCATTGAGAAGCAGAAACAGACGTAAAGAAAGTTGATATTTCTTAGTGCGCAGAGTTCGCCAGGATTGTACTGTCATAGGTAAATATTGTTATTTATCTGCAATATACGAAGGTGTGTTTGTAAGGAAAAAATGATGAGCGAAAAATCATTCGTTCAGGTCGTTATTGTTTTTTGATGAAAAGCTAACCGGCGAGCAATTTATCACCTTAAACTATTTATGTCATCAATCGTTAAGTAAAACTCATAGAATTGATAGCCTTTCCTGGCTGACAAATGAGAAAATTTATCATATGATATTGGTTATCATTATCAATTTCATAGGTGAAACCATGTTGCAACGTGCGCTGGGCAGTGGATGGGGGGTTTTGCTGCCGGGGATCGTGATTGCCGGGCTGGCATTTACTGACCTGTCACTCGACGCATGGAAGGCGATGATTGTATTAGGACTGCTGCTGACTTCGCTAATGCTGTACCACAAACGTTTACGGCATTTCGTTTTGTTGCCTTCATGTGCAGCATTGATCGGCGGTATTGTTCTGGTGATGATGAATGCGAATCAGGGATGAGTAACACAGAGAAGAAAACCGAAAGGAAAATAAGATAATTGGTGCGAGGGGGGGGACTCGAACCCCCACATCCTAAGGACACTAACACCTGAAGCTAGCGCGTCTACCAATTCCGCCACCTTCGCACAGTCATCTTACTTTTTTTGATATCGCCTCGTTGGTGCGAGGGGGGGGACTTGAACCCCCACGTCCGTAAGAACACTAACACCTGAAGCTAGCGCGTCTACCAATTCCGCCACCTTCGCCCAGTGCGAGCAATATCAACGTGGATTATGGTGCGAGGGGGGGGACTTGAACCCCCACGTCCGAAAGGACACTAACACCTGAAGCTAGCGCGTCTACCAATTCCGCCACCTTCGCATACCATCGACACTCAAAAAGTATCGTTACCACGGAGGCGCATTCTAGTGGTTTTCAACTTTTCGTCAATAGTTAATTGCCCAGGACGCGATTAATTGATGTAAAAATGGGCGCTAACCGTAGGCCGGATAAGCGATAGCGCCATCCGGCAATACTCGGTGTCACGCCGGATGGCGGCGTAAACGCCTTATCCGACCTGCATCAGTTAGGCTTTTTTCGCCTGACGCGTCATGATGGTACGATAAACCTTGAAACGACCGGTCTGTGCGATAACTTCATGGAAACCAAACACCTCATCCAGCACTTTCGGATACGGCAGGAAGGCGTTGGCCACGATACGCAGCTCACCGCCGCTGTTCAGGTGACGAACTGCCCCGCGAATCAGCGTTTGAGCTGCATCAAGGCTGGTCTGCATGCCATCGTGGAACGGTGGGTTAGAGATGATCATATCAAAGCGACCCGTCACGTCAGAAAAGACGTTACTGGCAATCACCTCACCTTCAATGCCGTTGGCCGCAAGCGTTGCGCGACTGGCTTCAACCGCGGATGCGCTGACATCGCACAGGGTCAGTCGAACTTTCGGCGAGTGACTGGCTAATGCAACAGAGAGCACGCCCGCGCCACAGCCGACATCCAGAACCTTGCCCTTAGTGTGCGGCGTCAGCGTAGAGAGTAGCAACTGGCTGCCGACATCCAGTCCGTCACGGCTGAATACGCCAGGCAAGGTTTTGATGGTCAGATTGTCGATGGTGTATTCATCCCAGTATTTTTCTGCATCAAAAACGGGCTGTTTTTCCAGGCGACCATGATAAAGACCACAGCGACGGGCGCTGTCGACTTTATTCAGTGGCGCGTATTCGGCCAACATCTGCTCTGCGCTGCGCACACCGCTGCGGTTCTCACCGACAACAAAAATATCGGTGCCGACGGGTAACAGCGACAGAATATTCATCAGTTGGAACTGGGCTTCTGGCTTATTCTTCGGCCAGTAGTAGATCAGCGTATCGCTGTCAGCAACGTCATCGGCTTGGGCGACGAGGCTAAAGCGGACGTTATCACCCATTTGGCGGTTCAGTACCTGCCAATGGTGCAACTGCTGAGTATGCGCGCGGCTGGCGGCGCTTGCGAATTGGGCTGGCAGGTCATCCTGCAAATCACCGGCAAACAGAATACGGCTTTGTTCGAAATCATCACTGTGGCGCAGCAAGACTTCACTTGCCGGGGTAAAAGCAGACATGGAATGCTCCTTAATTTATATAGGGTGCGATTATATACACAAAATCATTCAAGCTGAATCAAGGCGGTCTGCGGGATGACGTGTATCGTTGTTTGTTGGCGCTGATTCGACGAATTTGCTATATTTGCGCCCCTGATAGACAGGAGTGTTTCGCTATGACATCCCGACGAGACTGGCAGTTACAGCAACTGGGCATTACGCAGTGGTCGCTGCGCCGTCCTGGCGCGCTGCGGGGCGAGATCGCGATTTCAATTCCTGCGCATGTCCGTTTGGTGATGGTTGCTGCACAGTTACCCGCGCTAACCGAACCGTTAATGAGCGATATTTTACACGCATTGACCGTGAGTCCGGATCAGGTTTTACAACTGACGCCTGACCGTGTCGCCATGCTGCCGCAAGGTAGCCGCTGTAATAGCTGGCGGCTGGGAACCGAAGAGCCGCTGCTGCTGGAGGGCGCTCAGGTCGCCAGTCCTGCGTTTAATGAATTACGGGATAACCCAGCGGCACGCGCCGCGTTATGGCAACAAATCTGCGCATATGAACACGATTTCTTCCCTCGAACCGACTGATTTACCTGCAGCATTTCAGATTGAAAAACGCGCCCACGCCTTTCCGTGGAGTGAAAAAACATTCGCCAGCAACCAGGGCGATCGTTATCTCAACTTTCAACTGACCGTTGACGGCACGATGGCAGCCTTTGCGATTACGCAGGTCGTGCTGGATGAAGCTACGCTGTTCAACATCGCCGTTGATCCTGACTTTCAACGCCGGGGTTTGGGGCGTGAGCTGCTGGAATACCTGATCGATGAGCTGGAAAAGCGCGGTATTCTGACGCTGTGGCTTGAGGTTCGCGCCTCGAATGCTGCGGCAATCGCATTGTATGAAAGCCTTGGCTTTAACGAGGCGACGATTCGGCGCAATTACTATCCGACAGCCGATGGTCACGAAGATGCCATCATAATGGCATTGCCAATCAGCATGTAAGACAAGGTGTAATGATGATGAAGTGGGACTGGATTTTCTTTGATGCCGATGAAACGCTGTTTACGTTTGACTCGTTTACCGGCTTACAGCGGATGTTTCTCGACTATAGCATCACCTTTACCGCTGAAGATTTTCAGGACTACCAGGCCGTGAATAAACCGCTGTGGGTGGATTATCAAAACGGCGCAATTACCTCATTACAGCTGCAGCATGCTCGTTTTCAGAGCTGGGCTGAGCGCCTGAAGGTCGAGCCAGGCCAGCTAAACGATGCGTTTATTAATGCCATGGCGGAAATCTGTTCGCCGTTACCGGGGGCCGTGTCGCTGCTTAATGCGATTCGCGGTAAAGCAAAGATTGGCATCATTACCAATGGTTTTACTGCATTACAGCAAATCCGTCTGGAGCGTACGGGCCTGCGCGACTATTTCGATCTGCTGGTGATTTCTGAGCAGGTTGGGGTGGCAAAACCCGATCCCCGTATTTTTGACCATGCGCTGGAGCAGGCGGGCAACCCTGACCGTTCCCGCGTGCTGATGGTGGGCGACACCGCAGAGTCCGATATTCTTGGTGGTATTAACGCCGGGCTATCCACCTGCTGGCTAAATACGCACCGCCGCGAGCAGCCAGCGGGCATTCAGCCGACCTGGACTGTCGTGTCGTTAAGCGAACTGGAGCAGCTCCTGTGTAAACACTGATTGCCTCCCCCCCATTGATGGGTAAAATAGCCGCAATTTTTCGTATTCAACTTGCGCGGCACAATGCCGTGCTTACCTAAGAAGATTTGACTATGACGTTGTCTCCTTATTTGCAAGAGGTGGCCAAACGCCGCACTTTTGCCATTATTTCTCACCCGGATGCCGGTAAAACGACAATTACTGAAAAGGTGCTGTTATTCGGACAGGCAATTCAGACCGCCGGTACGGTAAAAGGCCGTGGCTCCAGCCAGCATGCCAAGTCTGACTGGATGGAAATGGAAAAGCAGCGTGGTATCTCAATTACCACCTCTGTGATGCAGTTTCCGTATCATGACTGCCTGGTAAACCTGCTGGATACCCCAGGGCACGAAGACTTCTCCGAAGATACTTACCGTACTCTGACGGCGGTGGACTGCTGCCTGATGGTTATTGACGCCGCGAAAGGCGTTGAGGACAGGACCCGTAAACTGATGGAAGTTACCCGTCTGCGCGATACGCCGATCCTGACCTTTATGAACAAACTCGACCGTGACATCCGCGATCCAATGGAGCTGCTGGATGAAGTCGAGAACGAACTGAAAATCGGCTGCGCGCCGATCACCTGGCCGATTGGCTGCGGTAAGTTGTTCAAGGGCGTCTATCACCTGTACAAAGATGAAACGTATCTGTACCAGACCGGTAAAGGCCATACGATTCAGGAAGTGCGCATTGTTAAAGGGCTGAATAACCCTGAACTTGACGCTGCCGTAGGTGAAGACCTGGCGCAGCAACTGCGTGACGAGCTGGAGCTGGTGCAGGGCGCGTCTAACGAATTCGATCATGAGCTGTTCCTTGCCGGTGAAATCACGCCGGTCTTCTTCGGTACTGCGCTGGGTAACTTCGGTGTTGACCATATGCTGGATGGCTTAGTGGAGTGGGCGCCTGCGCCGATGCCGCGTAAAACCGACACCCGCGTTGTAGAAGCCTCAGAAGAGAAGTTCACCGGTTTCGTCTTTAAAATTCAGGCCAACATGGACCCGAAACACCGCGACCGTGTCGCTTTCATGCGTGTGGTTTCCGGCAAGTACGAGAAAGGCATGAAAATGCGTCAGGTACGTATTGGTAAAGACGTGGTGATCTCCGATGCGCTGACCTTTATGGCCGGTGACCGTTCTCATGTGGAAGAGGCGTATCCTGGCGATATTCTTGGTTTGCATAACCACGGCACGATCCAGATCGGCGATACCTTTACTCAGGGCGAGATGATGAAGTTCACCGGTATTCCGAACTTCGCACCGGAACTGTTCCGCCGTATCCGTCTGAAAGATCCGTTGAAGCAGAAGCAGTTGTTGAAAGGGCTGGTTCAGCTGTCAGAAGAGGGCGCAGTGCAGGTCTTCCGTCCGATTGCCAACAACGATCTGATCGTTGGCGCCGTCGGTGTGCTGCAGTTCGACGTGGTGGTTTCTCGTCTGAAGAGCGAATACAACGTTGAAGCGATTTATGAGTCAGTCAACGTGGCGACTGCGCGCTGGGTAGAGTGTTCTGACGTGAAAAAATTCGAAGAATTTAAGCGTAAAAACGAAATTCAGCTGGCGCTGGATGGCGGCGATAACCTCACCTATATCGCGCCGACCATGGTTAACCTGAATCTCACCCAGGAACGTTACCCTGACGTTCAGTTCCGCAAAACGCGCGAACACTAATCTGCCTTCCAGGGTGCGGTATTCACCGCGCCCTGCAACTTTTCCTGTCTTTTAAATCCCTTGCGGAATGTTCTTAAATCCCCTGAATTTTGTTTGCTTTTTAATCAATTCAGACATCAGCCACGAAATCGTGAACTATATTTAACAATGTGATGACATAAATATCGGCTTTTAATGCTCTTCATTAAGCATTTTTCAGCCTCTTTAGCTGATATTTATTTCAGTCACGTGATTAGTTGCTGGTTATGACCGCTAAGTGGCAGAACATCGCTATAAGCACAACAAACAGGAATACATCGATGACAATGACAGGACTTAAGATTTCTAAAACGCTACTGGCCGTGATGCTGACTTCCGCTGTCGCAACGGGTTCTGCCTATGCAGAAAACGGCACAATGGATAAAGCGCAATCCGGGCTCGAAAGTGCGGGGCAGAAAGTCGATAGCTCTATGAACAAAGTCGGTAATTTCATGGATGACAGCACCCTCACCGCCAAAGTAAAAGCCGCGCTGGTGGACCACGAAAGCATTAAGAGCACCGATATCTCCGTCAAAACGGACCAGAAAGTGGTGACGTTAAGTGGGTTCGTTGAAAGCCAGGCTCAGGCCGAAGAGGCCGTTAAAGTTGCGAAAGGCGTTGAGGGCGTGACCTCCGTTAGCGACAAACTGCACGTGCGTGACAGCAAAAACACCTCTGTAAAAGGCTATGCGGGTGATACGGCTATCACCAGTGAAGTGAAAGCCAAGCTGCTGGCCGATGACATTGTCCCTTCTCGTAAAGTGAAAGTAGAGACGACCGATGGCGTGGTCCAGCTTTCAGGAACCGTCGATTCACAGGCGCAAAGTGAGCGAGCTGAGAGTATTGCTAAAGCAATTGATGGCGTGAAAAGCGTCAAAAACGACCTCAAAACTCAGTAATTCGACTTAATTCGTCCTCCTGACGTTTGTCGGGAGGCGTATTGTGCACCACACTAAAAATATCGCCGATGAGCTGCCTGAGCGCTCATATCAAGCGGTCGACATTAACTATGGTAAAGGAGAAGCATATGTTTCGATGGGGCATCATATTTCTGGTTATCGCGTTAATTGCCGCCGCTCTGGGATTTGGTGGACTGGCGGGTACCGCAGCCGGCGCTGCAAAAATTGTTTTTGTGGTGGGGATCATCCTGTTTCTGGTCAGCTTGTTTACCGGGCGTAAACGACCCTAGCGTATCCCCTTTATTCTTCAAGTTACAGGTGCGTTGGCTAAGTGCGTGTACCCGAATCACTTACCAGAGTAAGCTCATCGGGAGTCACGCACTTGCCGCCTTCCTGTAACTCGAATTATTTTGGGGGATTAGCTGTAAAGAATAATTGCTACTATGCCAGTCCATTGGACTGGCTTTTACGGTTTTAGCGCTGGGCAATTTGCGTTACCTTGTTGCTCTATTACAAAAAACAGGAAGGCAGAGGTGGGGCAGAGAATACCCGTCACGCTCGGTAATATAGCGCCGTTATCGTTACGTCCATTTCAACCAGGCAGTATGGCGCTGGTGTGCGAAGGCGGAGGGCAACGGGGGATCTTTACTGCCGGCGTACTGGATGAGTTTATGCGTGCGCAATTTAATCCTTTCGATCTCTTCTATGGGACATCTGCTGGCGCGCAAAATCTGTCGGCCTATCTCTGTAACCAACCCGGCTACGGGCGCAAGGTGATCATGCGCTACACCACCCGGCGTGAGTTTTTTGACCCGGTACGATTCGTACGCGGGGGGAATCTCATCGATCTCGACTGGCTGGTGGACTCCACCGCTGCGCAGATGCCGCTGGCGCTGGATAACGCGGAGCGCCTGTTTGAGGCAGGTAAAGCGTTTTATATGTGCGCCTGCCGGGGAGATGATTACACACCGGGCTATTTTTCGCCGAATCGGCACAATTGGCTGGATCTCATTCGTGCATCCAGTGCGATTCCGGGATTCTATCGTTCAGGGGTTGTGTTGGATGGCGTGAACTATCTGGATGGTGGAGTCAGTGATGCCATACCTGTTCAGGAGGCGGCGAAACAAGGGGCGAAGACGTTGGTGGTGATCCGCACCGTGCCTTCGCAAATGTACTACACCCCACAATGGTTCAAACGTATGGAGCGTTGGCTGGGGGAGAGCAGTCTGCAGCCGCTGGTGAATCTGGTTCAACATCATGAAGCCAGCTACCGCGCTATTCAGCGCTTTATCGAAAAACCGCCGGGCAAGCTGCGTATTTTTGAGATCTACCCACCAAAGCCACTCCATAGTATGGCACTGGGGAGCCGCATTCCGGCATTGCGTGAAGACTACAAAACCGGACGCCTGTGCGGGCGCTATTTTTTGGCAACGATTGGTAAACTGTTGGCGAAAAATGTGCCGTTGCCTCGTCAGACGCCGAAGATTGTGGTGCCCAGCCCGGTGGTGGTTCCACCTGCCCCCGTTGCCAACGACGCCCATGCATCCGTTGCGAGCAGTGCGCCCCAGGCCAATGATACGACGTTTAATAATGAGGATCTGGCGTGAGTCCCCGGTTCATCGATACGCATTGTCATTTTGATTTTCCCCCCTTTACCGGCGATGAGCCAGCCAGCCTCCAGCGTGCGGCTGACGTTGGTGTGCACCATATTATTGTTCCGGCAACGCAGGCGATGAACTTTTCACGCGTACTGGCGTTAGCGGAAAATTATCCTTCGTTGTATGCCGCGCTGGGTCTGCATCCCATTGTTATTGAAGATCACGATGATGACGGTCTGGACAGGTTGCAACAGGAATTGGAGCAACGATCGCAGAAGCTGGTGGCGGTCGGTGAGATCGGGCTGGATCTCTGGCGTGAAGATCCGCAGTTTGATAAGCAGGAAAGGGTGCTGGAAGCACAGCTTAAGCTGGCGAAGCGTTACGATCTTCCGGTGATCCTCCATTCGCGCCGTACCCATGACAAGCTGGCTATGCATCTTAAACGCCATGATCTCCCGCGAACCGGTGTGGTGCATGGCTTTTCCGGAAG
Organism: Citrobacter sp. Igbk 14; assembly: GCF_028069825.1. Taxonomy (NCBI): domain Bacteria; kingdom Pseudomonadati; phylum Pseudomonadota; class Gammaproteobacteria; order Enterobacterales; family Enterobacteriaceae; genus Citrobacter; species Citrobacter sp. Igbk 14. The sequence goes on along the minus strand of NZ_JANEWM010000031.1, from coordinate 39,650 downwards.
CCTGCAACAGGCAACGCGTTTTGTACAACTGGGGTACAAGATAGGTGTCGGTGGGACCATCACCTATCCACGCGCCAGCAAAACGCGTGAGGTGATGGCGACGTTGCCACTGGAATCGCTGCTGTTGGAAACCGATGCGCCGGATATGCCGCTTAACGGTTTTCAGGGTCAGCCTAATCGTCCTGAGCAGGTGGTCAGAGTCTTTGAGACATTATGCGTACTGCGTCAAGAGCCTGCGGACGTGATAGCAGATGCGCTGTATCGCAATACGACGGCGTTGTTTAATGTGTGAGGTATCCTGCGCTCCGTAGGCCTGATAAGCGAAGTGCATCAGGCATATCTTTGCCGGATGGCGGCTGCGCCTTATCCAGCCTACACATGAAGTCGTTGCATTCGGTAATCACAGGTACAGCGCCGGGAAGATCACATTATCCACGCCACGATTGCGTAACGCATTTGCCAGTTGCTCCACATCTCCCGGTGTGGCACTCGGCCAGGATTGCGCTTCGCCATACACCCCATGCGCATGAAAGGCATTTAGCCGCACAGGCACGTTACCTAAGCGATGAATAAACGCAGACAGCGGGTCGATGTGTTGCAGATAGTCTACCTGACCGGGGATCACCAACAGGCGTAATTCCGTGAGTTTTCCCTGGTCTGCCAGAAAAATAATACTGTTTTTAATCAGAGTATTATCGCGCCCTGTCAGTTGCAGATGACATGCGCTATCCCAGGCTTTTAGATCGAGCATCGCACCGTCGCAAACCGGTAGCAGCTTTTGCCAGCCGGTTTCGCTCAGCATGCCGTTGCTGTCCACCAGGCAGGTCAGGTGCTGTAGCTGCGGATCGGCTTTGATCGCGCTAAACAGCGCAACAATAAACGGTAACTGTGTTGTCGCCTCACCACCGCTGACCGTCATTCCTTCAATAAACGGCGAGGCTTTACGAACATGCTGCAGCACCTCATCCACACTCATGGTTTGCGTCATCGGTGTGGCCTGCTGAGGACACATATGCAGGCAGGTGTCGCATTGCTGGCAAATATCAGATTGCCACCATACTTTTCCCGCGCTCAGACTCAACGCTTCATGCGGGCAATGCAGCACACATTCCCCGCAATCGTTGCAGCGTCCCATCGTCCACGGATTGTGGCAATTTTTACAGCGCAGATTACATCCCTGCAGGAACAGGGCCAGGCGACTCCCCGGCCCGTCGACGCAGGAGAAGGGAATCAGCTTACTGACTAAAGCGCATCTGCTGTTCATGGCTGATCACTCGGGGTTGTCGTTCCAGAATACGCGTATTGCGCGCGGCTTCTTCACCCAACCAGGTGGTGTTGGTACGTGAACCTTCGGTACGATATTTTTCCAGATCCGACAGGCGCACCATGTAGCCGGTCACACGGACCAGATCGTTTCCGCTCACGTTGGCGGTAAACTCGCGCATACCGGCTTTAAACGCTCCGAGGCAAAGCTGTACCAGCGCCTGCGGGTTACGTTTGATGGTTTCGTCCAGTGTGAGAATATCGCTGATCCCGGCGTGATAATACGCATGATGCGGCGCGACGGTTTGCAGATGGGTGATGGGATCGGGTTCATCACCATAAGGCAGGCGAGCGCCCGGCGTGGTGCCGATATCAGAACTGATACCCGACTGCGCATGCAGCATCGCGCGCTGCTTCCAGCCATATCTCACCGGCGTGTTGTTAACAAAGTCGGCGAGCTGGGCGCTAATACGATAACCAAGCTGATTAGCGTACTCATCTTTGCCGTAGCGAGCGTTCTCCCCCGCCTTATCGCACAGCAGGTTTACGGCTTCTGCCAGGCCATACATGCCAAACATAGGCACAAAACGTTCGGGATCGATCAACCCTTCCTGCACCAGGAAGCTATTCTCAAAGAAATGTGATTTCTCGTAGAGGAATTCACATCGTGACTTAATGATGGCGATTTGCTGTTGGCAGTAATGCGGTAGGGTACGCGTAAAGAAGTCATCGACAGAGGTACTGCGCTCTGCAATGGCTTTCAGATTGAGTCTGACCAGCGTACTTCCACCGCCCGCCAGTGGCAGTGAGTTGTAACAACTGACGACGCCATAGTGGCCTTTTGTGAAAATTTTATCATTTTCAGGGCCGTTAGAAATGTGCGGTTTACTGCATTCGCAAATATTTTGCGCGACGTTGAGCAGCAGATCGTCAGGTGTAATTTGCGGATCATAAATAAATGTCAGATTGGGCGAAACCTGCTTTAACTCTGCATCTGCGCGTAAAATTGCCCGCGTTACGGGCGTGTCGGCAGGACCAATATTGGCGTGCATAAACGCATCGGGCAGCGTTCTGTCGAGATAGCGCCAGAAACGTTTTATTCGAACATCGATCTCGTTTTGTGTTAGAATTTTAACATACGGTTGCAGCAACGCATCGAGCTGACCAAGGTACACCGGCATCGACGTCACTGACGGAACGTGGTGGTAAAGAATGGTGAGTAAGGATAATGCGTCATCGAGATCCTTTGCGCCTTCCAGTTCCAGCCATGATGAACCGTTGGCCAGAAAACGCGCGTAATCGGGTAATACGTAGCGCGGTTTGAACGGGGCATGACCTTCGTACATATCGCAGATAACCCCGTCATCCAGCGCCTGGCGTGCTTGTGCAGGCAGTTGCGGATACGGCAAAGCGTTTTCTGCCTCCAGTGCCAGAAAATGACGTTTTTGTTCAGGGCTGAGCACTGGACTGGTCACGATTTGTTGGCAGCGCTGTTGCAGCGCGAGTTCGCTTGACGTGGGCATCGTTGGTTCCTTTATGTGCTGAAGGTTAAGCGCCATTGTAGGAAGCAACGCAGCGCCAACCTTTGATCCGGATGCGCCTGATGTCACCGCATGCCGCCAGTAAAGGTCATTTATTTGAAGTAGATCTCATTAGAGTAATGCAAATCTGTATGTGGTTTTCATTAACTGTGATGTATATCGAAGTGTAATAGCGAGCGGATGTTAGAATACTAACAAACTCGCAAGGTGAAATTTTATACGGCGATGCCGTTGGAGAATGTTATGACCGATTTAACAGCAAGCAGCCTGCGTGCACTGAAACTGATGGACCTGACCACCCTGAATGACGACGACACTAATGAGAAAGTGATCGCGCTGTGTCATCAGGCGAAGACCCCGGTTGGCAACACTGCTGCAATCTGCATCTATCCGCGTTTCATCCCTATTGCGCGTAAGACTCTGAAAGAGCAGGGCACACCGGACATCCGTATTGCCACCGTGACTAACTTCCCGCATGGCAACGACGATATCGAGATCGCGCTGGCAGAAACCCGCGCCGCGATTGCCTACGGTGCAGACGAAGTTGATGTGGTATTCCCGTATCGTGCACTGATCGCAGGCAATGAGCAGATTGGTTTTGATCTGGTTAAAGCCTGTAAAGACGCGTGCGCAGCAGCCAATGTGCTGCTGAAAGTGATCATCGAAACTGGTGAACTGAAAGAAGAAGCTTTGATTCGTAAAGCATCTGAAATCTCCATCAAAGCCGGTGCTGATTTCATCAAAACATCTACCGGTAAAGTACCGGTCAATGCGACGCCGGAAAGCGCACGCATCATGATGGAAGTGATCCGCGATATGGGTGTTTCTAAAACGGTTGGTTTCAAACCGGCTGGCGGCGTGCGTACTGCAGAAGATGCACAGCAGTTCCTGGCAATTGCCGACGAACTGTTTGGCGCAGACTGGGCTGATTCTCGTCACTACCGTTTTGGTGCGTCCAGCCTGCTGGCTAGCCTGCTGAAAGCTCTGGGTCACGGCGACGGTAAGAGCGCAAGCAGCTACTAATTACTCGTCATACTTCAAGCTGCAGGTGCGTTAGCTGCACTCCCTCACCCCAGTCACTTACTGTAGTAAGCTCCTGGGGATGAGTTCCCTTGCCGCCTTCCTGCGACTTGAATTATTTAGAGTAATCATTCATTGCAGTGGGTTTTCCGCCGCATTTAACCTGATTAATCGGGGGTTACCGTGTTTCTCGCACAAGAAATTATTCGTAAAAAACGTGATGGTCATGCGCTGAGTGATGAAGAAATTCGTTTCTTTATTAACGGTATTCGCGACAACACCATCTCTGAAGGGCAAATCGCCGCCCTGGCGATGACCATTTTCTTCCACGATATGACAATGCCTGAGCGTGTCTCGCTGACCATGGCAATGCGTGATTCAGGAACCGTGCTGGACTGGAAAAGTTTGCAGCTGAACGGCCCGATTGTGGATAAACACTCTACCGGCGGTGTAGGTGATGTGACGTCACTGATGTTAGGTCCGATGGTCGCAGCCTGCGGCGGCTTTATCCCGATGATCTCCGGGCGCGGTCTGGGGCATACCGGCGGTACGCTCGATAAACTGGAAGCGATCCCGGGATTTGATATCTTCCCGGACGATGCGCGTTTCCGTGAAATTATTAAAGACGTGGGTGTGGCGATTATTGGGCAAACCAGCTCACTCGCACCGGCGGACAAACGTTTTTATGCCACCCGCGATATCACCGCGACGGTGGATTCCATTCCACTCATCACGGGTTCCATTCTGGCTAAAAAGTTGGCGGAAGGACTGGATGCGCTGGTGATGGACGTCAAAGTAGGTAGTGGCGCCTTTATGCCGACCTACGAACTCTCTGAAGCCCTTGCCGAAGCGATTGTCGGCGTGGCAAACGGTGCGGGGGTTCGTACCACTGCGCTGTTAACGGATATGAATCAGGTGCTGGCCTCCAGTGCAGGTAATGCGGTTGAAGTCCGTGAAGCGGTGCAGTTCCTGACCGGCGAATACCGTAATCCACGCTTGTTCGACGTTACGATGGCGCTGTGTGTGGAGATGTTGATCTCCGGTAAACTGGCGAAAGATGACGCAGAAGCCCGCACGAAGTTGCAGGCCGTACTGGATAACGGTAAAGCAGCAGAAATTTTTGGCCGCATGGTTGCGGCGCAGAAAGGCCCAACCGACTTCGTGGAAAATTATGCGAAGTACCTGCCGACGGCAATGCTCAGCAAAGCGGTATATGCTGATACCGAAGGTTTTGTCAGCGCAATGGATACCCGTGCGCTAGGTATGGCGGTCGTTTCCATGGGCGGCGGTCGTCGTCAGGCTTCGGACACCATTGATTACAGCGTCGGTTTCACCGACATGGCGCGTCTGGGCGACAGCGTAGACGGACAGCGTCCGCTGGCGGTAATCCACGCCAAAGACGAAGCCAGCTGGCAGGAAGCGGCGAAAGCGGTCAAAGCGGCAATCAGCCTTGACGACAAAGCGCCAGAAATTACACCGACAGTCTATCGTCGTATAACCGATTAACTGTATACTGATCTGATCGCTTTTTTGCGGCGCAGATGTATGGAGAACAAGATGAAACGTGCATTTATTATGGTGCTGGACTCCTTTGGTATTGGTGCGACTGAAGATGCGGATCGCTTTGGCGACGTAGGTTCAGACACTATGGGTCATATTGCAGAAGCCTGTGCGAAGGGCGAAGCTGACAATGGCCGCAAAGGCCCACTGAATCTGCCTAACCTGACTCGTCTGGGTCTGGTGAAAGCTCACGAAGGATCGACGGGTAAAATTGCTGCGGGTATGGACGGCAACGCGGAAGTGATTGGTGCCTACGCATGGGCGCATGAACTCTCTTCCGGCAAAGACACACCCTCTGGCCACTGGGAAATCGCGGGTGTTCCGGTTCTGTTTGACTGGGGTTATTTCTCCGATCATGAGAACAGCTTCCCACAAGAATTGCTGGATAAACTGGTTAAGCGTGCCAATCTGCCGGGCTACCTCGGTAACTGCCACTCTTCCGGTACCGTTATTCTGGACCAACTGGGTGAAGAGCATATGAAAACCGGCAAGCCGATTTTCTATACCTCCGCTGACTCCGTGTTCCAAATCGCCTGCCACGAAGAAACCTTTGGCCTGGATAAACTCTACGAGCTGTGTGAAATCGCTCGTGAAGAACTGACTGAAGGCGGCTACAACATTGGCCGTGTTATCGCGCGTCCGTTTATCGGTGACAAGGCCGGTAACTTCCAGCGTACCGGTAACCGTCACGACCTGGCTGTTGAGCCGCCAGCGCCGACGGTACTGCAGAAACTGGTCGATGAGAAAAAAGGTCATGTTGTCTCTGTCGGTAAGATCGCGGACATCTACGCCAACTGCGGTATCACTAAAAAAGTGAAAGCGACCGGTCTGGACGCGCTGTTCGACGCTACCATCAAAGAGATGAAAGAAGCGGGTGATGAGACAATCGTCTTCACTAACTTTGTTGATTTTGACTCTTCCTGGGGCCACCGTCGCGATATCGCTGGCTATGCTGCTGGTCTGGAGTTGTTCGACCGCCGTCTGCCAGAGTTGATGGAGCTGGTAGGTGAAGATGACATTCTGATCCTGACCGCTGACCACGGCTGTGACCCGAGCTGGACCGGGACCGACCATACCCGTGAACACATTCCGGTGCTGATTTACGGCCCGAAAGTGAAACCGGGTTCTTTAGGCCACCGTGAAACCTTCGCGGATATCGGTCAGACGCTGGCGAGCTACTTTGGTACGTCGCCGATGGACTACGGTAAAAACATGCTGTAATACCCGTTGTCTTTCGCGCTGTAGATGCGTTGACTTCATTCGCTCACCCCGGTCATATAGTTAATCTATGCTCCCGGGGATTCACGAATTCGTCGCCTTCCTACAACGCGAAATCCTTAGGGTATTTGAATACGTTTTGTAGGCCTGATAAGGCGTAGCCGCCATCAGGCAATAACAACAAGATAAGGATAAAAGATGGCTACCCCACATATTAATGCAGAAATGGGCGATTTCGCTGACGTAGTTTTGATGCCGGGCGACCCGCTGCGTGCTAAGCACATTGCTGAAACTTTCCTCGAAGATGTCCGTGAAGTGAACAACGTTCGCGGCATGTTAGGTTTCACCGGGACTTACAAAGGCCGTAAGATCTCTGTTATGGGTCACGGTATGGGTATCCCGTCCTGCTCCATCTACACCAAAGAGCTGATCACTGATTTCGGCGTGAAGAAAATCATTCGCGTAGGCTCCTGTGGCGCTGTGCGTATGGACGTCAAACTGCGTGACGTGGTTATCGGTATGGGTGCTTGCACTGACTCCAAAGTTAACCGTATCCGCTTTAAAGATCATGACTTTGCAGCTATCGCTGACTTCGACATGGTGCGTAACGCTGTTGATGCGGCAAAAGCGCTGGGCGTTGACGCGCGCGTGGGCAACCTGTTCTCCGCTGACCTGTTCTACTCTCCGGACGGTGAAATGTTCGACGTGATGGAAAAGTACGGCGTACTGGGCGTGGAAATGGAAGCGGCGGGTATCTATGGTGTTGCGGCTGAATTTGGTGCGAAAGCGCTGACCATCTGCACCGTGTCCGACCATATCCGTACTCACGAGCAGACCACTGCCGCTGAACGTCAGACGACCTTCAACGACATGATCAAAATCGCACTGGAATCCGTTCTGCTGGGCGATAAAGAGTAAGCGTTGTGATGCCCGGTGGCGCTGTGCTGGCCGGGCCTGCCATTGTTCTCGTAGGCCGGATAAGGCGCAGCCGCCATCCGGCATTTTTCAGGCCAGTGCTTAACGCACCGCTCGGGCAATCCATGCCGACAGCTCGCGTAACTCTTTCTCCTGCTGTGGGAAATCAACCAGCAGCGCCTCGCACTCCTGTTGCAGCCTATCCGCCCGATACAAACACCCTTGCAGACGACCCGCCAGCGCTTCTAACGGCGCGGGATTGAGGCTGTCGGTAAAGACCTGTGCACGGGTAATATGCCCCTTCTCAACGTCAAAATGCAGCTCTACGCCGCCCCAGGTGAAACGCTCGTCCAGCAGATGTGAAAACGCTGGAGCTTGACCAAAGTTCCACTCCCAACTGCTCTGGCGGGCAAAGGTTTCGGCAAAATTCGGCAAATCCGGCGTTTTGTCAGGAGAGATAATTTCGGCATCTACGCGTTCGCCGTAGTGTTCAAAAAAGGCTTCTGTAACAGCCTTACACACCTGTTCGTGGGTAATGCCCGGTAACAACTCAGTCAAATTGGCAACTCGCGAGCGTACAGAGGTAATCCCTTTCGCGGCGAGTTTCTTTTTATCGGGGTTCAGGTAGTTGGCCAGTCGACTGAGATCGGCATTCAACAGCAGTGTTCCGTGGTGAAATCCACGATCCTTGGTTTCCCGATATGCGGAACCAGAGACTTTGCGGTCGCCCTCGGCGGTTTTAACCACCAGATCGTTACGCCCGGAGGCATCGGCGTTTACACCCAGTGAATTCAACGCATTCAATACGATAGCCGTGGAGATGGTTTTGTCATACTCCGGTTTGCCGGCCATAAAGGTAAAGCAGGTATTCCCGAGATCGTGAAATACCGCACCACCGCCACTGCTGCGACGTGCCAACCGTACGTTGTCCTCTTCCATTCGGCGGGTGTTACACTCTTTCCATGGGTTTTGCGCGCGGCCAATAACCACCGTATCGGCGTTACGCCATAAAAACAGGACGCGCTGCGTGGCGGGCATCTGGCGGAAAATGCACTCTTCAACGGCCAGGTTAAACCAGGGATCGTGAGAGTCAGAGATAAGCAGGCGTAGTGTGGTCATGGTCGGTTTCCTTTCTTTAAATTACTCTTTTTTCTCGTTGTCTTCTTCCTGTACCGGTTTGTTCGCGGTCAGCAGGAAAGGGGATTGCTGCCAGCGGGTACGCTTGCCTTGCAATAATGTGCGAGTGAGGACTACGCCAATAGCCAGTGACAGGAGCAGCATCAGGCGTAAGATGTTGGTGGTGTTGTCTACCTGCTTCGCTTCGGTGGCAAGCGTGTGGGTGTCGAGTGTCAGGCGCAGATAACCCAGCGGACCGTTTCTCCCCTGAATGGGCTCAACGATTTGCTGATTAAAATAGCCCCCGGCCTTTTTGCCATCGAGCGCCAGCCGGTCACGGACATTGACGCTCTCACCGGTGCGGGTAATCAGATCGCCCTGTTCATCGTACACACCAGCATCCAGAATACGGCTACTCTCCGTTAACTGTGTGAGTACGGCTTTGATGCGTTTTTCATCCGGTGTTTCGGTACGCATCAGCGGCGCGACGTTTAAGGTGACCTGGCGGGCCAGTGTCCGGGCCAGTTCTTCCAACTGCGGATTACGTTGCTGCTGGTGGCTTTGACTAAACCAGGATGCACCCTGCATCAGGGCGACAAGCAACGCGAGACAGGACAATACAATCACTGCACGATGAAGTCGGAATTTCAGTTTTGCGCGAGCCATATTCCACCTGCTGAAAATTTGAGGCTTAATGTTGCCAGAAGCGCTGGTTACAGGGTAGCCTCATGCGTTATTTTCCCCTGGATGATTCCGACCCGAACGATTTTACAGGAGCTTTAATGCCTAACATTACCTGGTGCGATCTACCTGAAGATGTCTCTCTGTGGCCAGGTCTGCCCCTTTCTTTAAGCGGTGATGAAGTCATGCCGCTGGACTACCACGCGGGCCGCAGTGGCTGGCTGCTGTATGGTCGTGGGCTGGATAAACAGCGTTTAACGCAATACCAGAGCAAACTGGGTGCGGCGATGGTGATCGTAGCCGCCTGGTGCGTTGAGGATTATCAAGTGATTCGCCTCGCGGGGTCGTTAACACCGCGTGCGACAAAACTGGCGCATGACGCCAAACTGGATGTTGCGCCATTAGGTAAAATTCCCCATCTGCGTACGCCAGGGCTACTGGTGATGGATATGGACTCTACGGCTATCCAGATCGAATGTATCGACGAAATCGCCAAACTGGCCGGAACGGGCGAAATGGTCGCGGAAGTGACCGAACGCGCGATGCGTGGTGAACTGGATTTTACCGCCAGTCTGCGCAGCCGGGTTGCCACCCTGAAAGGGGCCGATGCCAACATTCTGCAACAGGTGCGCGAAAACTTACCGCTGATGCCTGGCCTGACGCAACTGGTGTTGAAGCTGGAAACGCTCGGCTGGAAAGTGGCTATTGCCTCCGGTGGTTTTACCTTCTTTGCGGAATACCTGCGTGAAAAACTGCGACTGACTGCCGTTGTGGCGAATGAGCTGGAAATCATGGACGGTAAATTCACTGGTAATGTGATTGGCGATATCGTTGATGCGCAGTACAAAGCCAATACCCTGACACGTCTGGCGCAAGAGTATGAAATCCCGATGGCGCAGACGGTGGCGATCGGGGATGGTGCCAACGATCTGCCGATGATCAAAACGGCAGGTCTGGGGATCGCCTACCATGCAAAACCGAAAGTGAATGAAAAGACGGAGATCACTATCCGTCATGCTGATCTTATGGGCGTGTTCTGCATTCTCTCCGGCAGCATGAACCAGAAATAATTTTGATGTCGGGTGACGGCTGCGCCATCCGACAAAAGCATTAACAAAAGAGGTTAAACGTGGCAAAAGCTCCAAAACGCGCCTTTGTTTGTAATGAATGTGGGGCCGATTACCCGCGCTGGCAGGGTCAATGTAGCGCTTGTCAGGCCTGGAACACCATTACCGAGGTACGTCTTGCGGCGTCGCCTACGGTGGCGCGTAACGAGCGGCTCAGCGGCTATGCCGGGAATGCGGGTGTCGCAAAGGTGCAGAAGCTGTCTGATATTAGCCTCGAGGAGTTGCCGCGTTTTTCTACCGGTTTTAAAGAATTCGATCGCGTACTGGGCGGCGGTGTGGTGCCGGGTAGCGCCATTCTGATTGGCGGTAACCCCGGAGCAGGGAAGTCGACGCTGCTGCTACAAACGTTGTGCAAACTTGCCGAGCAGATGAAAACCTTGTACGTCACAGGGGAAGAATCTTTGCAGCAGGTTGCGATGCGCGCACACCGACTGGGTCTTCCGACGGCGAATCTGAATATGCTGTCGGAAACCAGCATTGAGCAAATTTGCCTGATTGCAGAAGAAGAACAGCCGAGGCTGATGGTTATCGACTCCATTCAGGTGATGCATATGGCGGATATTCAGTCTTCGCCAGGCAGTGTGGCGCAGGTACGGGAAACCGCCGCTTACCTGACGCGCTTTGCTAAAACGCGTGGTGTGGCGATTGTTATGGTCGGTCATGTCACCAAAGACGGGTCGCTGGCCGGGCCAAAGGTGTTGGAGCACTGTATTGACTGCTCGGTGCTGCTCGACGGTGATGCCGACTCCCGTTTTCGTACCCTGCGTAGCCATAAGAACCGTTTTGGTGCGGTGAATGAGCTGGGTGTCTTCGCGATGACCGAACAGGGACTGCGCGAAGTCAGTAACCCTTCTGCTATCTTTTTAAGTCGCGGTGATGAAGTTACCTCGGGCAGCTCAGTAATGGTGGTCTGGGAAGGGACACGTCCATTACTGGTGGAGATCCAGGCATTGGTCGATCACTCCATGATGTCGAATCCGCGTCGCGTGGCGGTTGGACTGGAACAAAACCGTCTGGCGATTCTGCTGGCAGTACTGCACCGTCACGGTGGTTTGCAGATGGCGGATCAGGACGTGTTCGTCAATGTGGTGGGTGGCGTAAAAGTCACTGAAACCAGTGCCGATCTGGCGCTGCTGCTGGCGATGGTTTCCAGCTTACGCGACAGACCGCTACCGCAGGATTTAGTCGTCTTTGGTGAAGTGGGGCTGGCAGGCGAAATCCGCCCGGTGCCCAGCGGTCAGGAACGTATTTCGGAAGCGGCGAAGCACGGCTTCCGCCGGGCGATTGTGCCTGCCGCCAACGTACCGAAAAAAGTACCGGAAGGAATGCAGGTTTTTGGCGTTAAAAAGCTTGCAGATGCGCTAAGCGTGTTTGACGACTTATAATCCTCTGTATGCAGTGATGTTGTATAATTTGCCGGATGGCGACGCAATGCGTCTTATCCGGCCTACGGATTGATGTTGTAGGCCTGATAAGCGAAGCGCCATCAGGCAGTGTTACGCGATTTTTCCAGCAGGAGGCTCTTGTGTCATTTGATTATCTGAAAACCGCCATTAAGCAAAAGGGCTGTACCCTGCAACAAGTGGCGGATGCCAGTGGCATGACCAAGGGATATCTCAGCCAACTGTTGAATGCCAAAATCAAAAGCCCCAGTGCGCAAAAACTGGAGGCGCTGCACCGTTTTTTGGGGCTTGAGTTTCCCCGTCAGCAGAAAAATATCGGTGTGGTATTTGGCAAGTTTTATCCGCTGCATACCGGTCATATCTATCTTATTCAGCGCGCCTGCAGCCAGGTAGATGAATTGCATATCATCATGGGCTATGACGATACACGCGATCGCAGCCTGTTTGAAGACAGTGCCATGTCACAACAGCCAACGGTCTCCGATCGTCTGCGCTGGCTGTTGCAGACCTTCAAATATCAGAAAAACATCCGTATTCATGCCTTCAATGAAGAGGGCATGGAGCCGTATCCGCACGGTTGGGATGTCTGGAGCAATGGCATCAAAACGTTTATGCAGGAGAAGGGGATTCAGCCTAACTGGATTTACACCTCTGAAGAATCTGATGCCCCGCAATATCTTGAACATCTGGGCATTGAAACGGTACTGGTTGATCCCAAACGGACATTTATGAGCATCAGCGGCGGGCAAATTCGAGAAAACCCATTCCGCTACTGGGAATATATCCCGACTGAAGTGAAACCGTTTTTCGTGCGCACCGTGGCGATCCTCGGTGGAGAGTCGAGCGGCAAATCGACGCTGGTGAATAAGCTTGCCAATATCTTCAACACCACCAGTGCGTGGGAATATGGCCGTGATTACGTCTTTTCCCATTTGGGGGGCGACGAGATGGCGTTGCAATACTCGGACTACGACAAGATTGCGCTGGGACAGGCACAGTACATTGATTTCGCAGTGAAATATGCCAATAAAGTGGCATTTATCGACACTGACTTTGTGACCACTCAGGCATTCTGTAAAAAGTACGAAGGGCGTGAGCATCCGTTTGTGCAGGCATTGATTGACGAATACCGCTTTGACCTGGTGATCCTGCTGGAAAACAATACTCCGTGGGTGGCGGATGGATTACGCAGCCTTGGGAGTTCGGTTGACCGTAAGGCATTTCAGTCTCTGCTGGTGGAGATGCTACAGGAAAACAATATCGATTTTGTCCACGTGGAAGAGCCTGACTATGATGGCCGGTTCCTGCGCTGCGTGGAGCTGGTGAAAGAACTGATGGGTGAGCAGAGGTAGGTTTTAATGCCGGATGCGCTGCGCTTATCCGGCCTACAAGTCGCACTTACCTCATTGGCAGGATGACCTGCGCGTATTCGGCTTACAAATCGTACTAATCTCGTAGGCCGGATAAGGCGGAACGCCGCCATCCGGCGCTTAACGGTAATTACTTAGAAATACGCTTATACTTAATACGCTTCGGCTCCAGCGCATCAGCGCCCAGCGTGCGTTTTTTGTACTCTTCGTATTCGGTAAAGTTACCTTCAAAGAACTCGACTTTACCTTCATCCTGGTAATCCAGAATGTGGGTGGCGATACGGTCAAGGAACCAACGGTCGTGCGAGATAACCATCGCACAGCCTGGGAATTCCAGCAGGGCGTTTTCCAGCGCGCGCAGGGTTTCGATATCCAGGTCGTTTGTCGGTTCATCGAGCAGCAGCATATTACCGCCAACCTGCAGCAGTTTCGCCAGGTGCAGACGACCACGCTCACCGCCGGACAGTTCGCCTACGCGTTTACCCTGATCAACACCTTTAAAGTTGAAGCGGCCTACGTAGGCACGGCTTGGCATTTCGGTGTTGCCGATACGCATAATATCCAGCCCGCCGGAGACTTCTTCCCACACGGTTTTGCTGTTGTCCATGGCATCACGGAACTGGTCAACAGACGCCAGCTTCACGGTTTCACCCAGTTCAATGGTGCCGCTGTCAGGCTGTTCCTGACCGGACATCATGCGGAACAGGGTGGATTTACCTGCACCGTTCGGACCGATGATACCGACAATTGCCCCTTTTGGTACTGAGAAGCTCAAATCGTCAATCAGTACGCGATCGCCGTAGGATTTACGCAGATTGGTCACTTCAACGACTTTATCGCCCAGGCGTGGTCCTGGTGGAATAAACAGTTCGTTGGTTTCGTTACGTTTCTGGTATTCGGTATTGTTGAGTTCTTCAAAGCGCGCCAGACGGGCTTTGCCCTTAGACTGGCGGCCTTTAGCACCCTGACGTACCCACTCCAGCTCTTTCTCAATGGATTTACGACGCGCAGCTTCCTGAGAGGCTTCCTGAGCCAGACGCTGATCTTTTTGTTCCAGCCATGAGGAGTAGTTACCTTCCCACGGAATACCTTCACCACGGTCAAGTTCCAGAATCCATCCGGCAACATTATCAAGGAAGTAACGGTCGTGGGTAATCGCCACAACGGTCCCTTCAAAGTCGTGCAGGAAGCGTTCCAGCCACGCGACGGATTCGGCATCCAGGTGGTTCGTCGGTTCGTCGAGCAGCAGCATGTCTGGTTTTTCCAGCAGCAGGCGGCACAGTGCGACGCGGCGACGTTCACCACCGGAGAGCTTCTCAATTTTGGCATCCCAGTCCGGCAGACGCAGGGCATCGGCGGCACGTTCGAGCTGCACATTCAGATTATGACCGTCATGCGCCTGAATAATCTCTTCAAACTTGCCCTGTTGCGCAGCAAGTTTATCGAAATCTGCGTCTGGCTCTGCGTATTTCGCATACACTTCATCCAGGCCTTTCAGTGCGTTAACCACTTCGGCAACCGCTTCTTCAACGGATTCTCGAACAGTGTGTTCCGGGTTCAGCTTCGGTTCCTGTGGCAGGTAACCGATCTTGATACCCGGCTGCGGACGTGCTTCACCTTCGATATCGGTATCAATGCCGGCCATGATACGCAGCAGGGTAGATTTACCCGCACCGTTCAGACCGAGCACCCCGATTTTTGCGCCTGGGAAGAAGCTCAGAGAGATGTTTTTAAGAATATGACGTTTCGGCGGAACGACTTTGCCGACACGATGCATGGTATAAACGAATTGGGCCACGTTGGACTCGCCTCTATGTTTATCCCGTCATACTTCAAGCCGCAGATGCGTTGGCTGTGTGCGTTCACCCCAGTCACGTACTTTTGTACGCTCAGGGGATTCACTCCCTCGCCGCCTTGCTGCAACTTGAATTATTTAGGGCTAATTATTGGTAAATAGTTATCAAAGGCGAAGTGTAGCCTTTTTCATTGCCCAATCCCAGCCAGCAGATCTCACTCGCAACAAAAGTAAAAAAGTGTCCGTGACGTGGCACATTCTGCAATGTCTGGTTAGCATGAACTAATTAAGCGGCATGATGCTGCACAGACGTAAACGACAAGAGGAAGAGCTTGTGGACAAAGCCAAACAATTTACCTGGCGCCTGCTGGCTGCCAGCGTATGTCTGCTGACGGTCAGTCAAGTGGCGCGAGCCGATTCCCTGGATGAGCAGCGCAATCGCTATGCGCAAATTAAGCAGGCCTGGGATAACCGACAAATGGACGTCGTAGAGCAGATGATGCCCGGCCTGAAGAACTATCCTCTGTACCCCTATCTGGAATATCGCCAGATCACTGACGACTTGATGAATCAGCCTACCATCACCGTAACGAACTTTGTGCGCGCTAACCCGACGCTCCCACCGGCACGTACTCTGCAATCGCGTTTTGTGAACGAACTGGCGCGTCGGGAAGACTGGCGCGGGCTGCTGGCATTTAGCCCGGATAAGCCTGGCACTACTGAGGCGCAATGTAACTACTACTATGCGAAATGGAGCACCGGGCAAATCGAAGAGGCCTGGCAGGGCGCAAAAGAGTTGTGGTTAACCGGCAAAAGCCAGCCGAATGCGTGTGACAAATTATTCGGCGTATGGCGCGCTTCCGGCACTCAGGACCCACTGGCGTATCTGGAACGTATCCGTCTGGCGATGAAGGCGGGGAATACCGGACTGGTGACCGCGCTGGCCGGACAGATGCCAGCACAGTATCAGACAATCGCGCAGGCAATCATCGCACTGGCGAACGATCCTAATTCGGTGATGACCTTTGCGCGCACCACCGGTGCGACGGATTTCACCCGACAGATGGCGGCGGTGGCCTTTGCCAGCGTGGCGCGTCAGGATGTGGAAAACGCTCGCCTGATGATCCCTTCCCTGGTGCAGGCGCAGCAGTTGAATGACGAGCAAACCCAGGAACTGCGCGACATTGTCGCCTGGCGTCTGATGGGCAATGACGTCACCGACGAGCAGGCCAAATGGCGTGATGACGCGATTATGCGCTCCAATTCCACCTCGCTTGTGGAGCGCCGCGTGCGTATGGCGCTGGGAACCGGCGATCGTCGCGGGCTGAACACCTGGCTGGCGCGTTTGCCAATGGAGGCAAAAGAAAAAGATGAGTGGCGCTACTGGCAGGCGGATCTGCTGCTGGAGCGGGGACGCAATGATGAAGCGAAAGAGATCCTGCATCAGCTCATGCAGCAGCGCGGTTTCTACCCGATGGTGGCCGCGCAAAGGCTGGGAGAAGAGTACGCGTTGAAAGTGGATAAAGCGCCAGCGAATGTTGACTCTGCCCTGACTCAGGGGCCGGAAATGGCGCGTGTTCGTGAACTGATGTACTGGAACCTGGACAATACCGCGCGCAGTGAGTGGGCGAACCTGGTCACCAGCCGCGCCAAGTCTGAGCAGGCACAATTGGCGCGTTATGCGTTTAATAACCACTGGTGGGATCTGAGCGTTCAGGCCACGATCGCCGGTAAGCTGTGGGATCATCTGGAAGAGCGCTTCCCGCTGGCTTACCAGGATCTGTTTACCCGCTACACCCGCGGAAAAGATATTCCACAGAGTTATGCGATGGCCATTGCACGTCAGGAAAGCGCCTGGAACCCGAAAGTAAAATCGCCGGTAGGTGCCAGTGGGCTGATGCAGATTATGCCGGGCACGGCGACGCATACGGTGAAAATGTTCTCGATTCCAGGTTACAGCAACCCAAATCAGTTGTTAGATCCTGATACCAATATCAACATCGGTACTAGCTATTTGCAGTACGTGTACCAGCAATTTGGCAACAACCGTATCTTTGCTTCTGCGGCGTATAACGCCGGCCCGGGACGCGTTCGTACCTGGCTTGGCAATAGCGCAGGTCGTATTGATGCCGTGGCGTTTGTCGAAAGTATTCCATTCTCGGAAACGCGAGGATATGTGAAGAACGTGCTGGCATACGATGCATACTACCGTTATTTCCTCGGGGATAAACCGACGTTGATGAGCGACGCAGAATGGCAACGTCGTTACTGATCGCGTTGAGTGTGTTATGCTATCGTACTCGTTAAAGAGTACAAAAGGGGGAAGCAAGCACGCTTCCCCCCCGCAACGATGGCGACATTTTATGACCCAGCAATCACCCTATTCAGCAGCGATGGCAGAACAGCGTCACCAGGAGTGGTTACGTTTTGTCGACCTGCTTAAACAGGCTTACGAGCAAGATTTACATCAGCCACTGCTCAATTTGATGTTAACGCCGGATGAGCGCGAAGCGCTGGGAACGCGCGTGCGCATCATTGAAGAGTTGTTGCGTGGTGAGATGAGCCAGCGCGAGCTAAAAAACGAACTTGGGGCCGGGATTGCCACCATTACGCGTGGTTCCAACAGCCTCAAGTCGGCACCCGTAGAGTTACGCCAGTGGCTGGAGCAGGTGTTGCTCAAAAACGGCTGATTCGTCGTAGGCCGGATAAGGCGAAGCCGCCATCCGGCAACATTGCAGCGAAATACCTGATGGCGCTGTGCGTATCAGGCCTACAACATAGCGCAAATAATTACCGATACACCGCGTTATGAAATGGGCTTAACGCCAGAATCACCGCCTGGTGATAGACGCTCGAACGTGTCAGTTTGCCCGCGGTAAAGACGCCAATTGCGCCCTCCTTACGGCCAATCTCATCAATACCCGTGTAATCCGACATCACCGGACCGAGCGCTTCACCCAGGCGTACTCTGTCGAGAATGACGGCAGGCAATGGCAGCGTAGCAGAACGGGCTTCGCCACGCTGGATACCGTTATCAATTACCACCCAACTGAAGGTGGCGTCATCGTCAATTCCCGCTTCAATAGCGACCCAGAAATCAGCCTGCGGGTGCAGGCGGCGCGCGTTATCAACGCGATTTCGTGCGCCAGTGCGCGTTTCCTGGTTTCCAAAAGGCTGTTCCGGCACGCCACTCTCGACGGCGATGGGTTCAATATGGCAGGATCCTTCCCCGAAAATCTCTTCAAATGCCCGCAGAATTGCCTGAATTTTGGCAGGATTGGTGGTCGCAGAGATAACCTTGTGCATAATTAAGCTCAGTTTGAAAATTCATCGCAGAGTCTACTCAAAGTACGACGAGTATATAACGGAAAAAAAGCATGTTACAGGTATACCTTGTTCGCCATGGTGAAACGCAGTGGAACGCCGAGCGACGTATTCAAGGCCAGTCAGACAGCCCACTGACCGCTAAAGGTGAGCAGCAAGCCATGCAGGTTGGTGAACGCGCCCGCTCGTTTGGCATTACGCACGTTATCAGTAGCGATTTAGGTCGTACACGACGCACTGCAGAAATTATCGCTCAGGCGTGTGGCTGTGAGATCACTTATGATGCGCGCCTGCGTGAACTCAATATGGGCGTGCTGGAAAAACGCCATATCGATACACTGACCCCAGAAGAAGAGGGCTGGCGTCGTCAGTTGGTGAACGGTACGGTGGATGGTCGTATTCCGGAAGGGGAATCGATGCAGGAACTGAGCGATCGTGTCAACGCGGCGCTGGCATCCTGCCTGGAACTGCCGCCGGGGAGTCGTCCATTGCTGGTGAGCCATGGTATTGCGCTGGGCTGCCTGGTGAGTACTATTCTGGGATTGCCTGCATGGGCTGAGCGTCGTTTGCGTCTGCGCAACTGCTCTATTTCTCGTGTCGATTACCAGGAAAGTTTATGGCTGGCACCGGGCTGGGTGGTTGAAACGGCAGGGGACATCTCGCATCTGGATGCCCCTGCGTTGGATGAACTACAGCGTTAACGGCGGATAGGAATCAGGAATTCGCAGCGCAGGTTAATAGGGCGATCTCCCGCTTTGGCATCTTCTGCCGGGTAGTATCGCTCTATATCCTGCCCTTTACGGCGAGTCAGGTTCAGCATTGGCATGCAGGTGCCGTACACCGTCAGGATAAACTCCTGCACGCCCGTCCCCAGACCCTCATAGGTAAACATCACATACTCGCCGCCCTGTAACAGGATGGGTTGCGCCGACTGCACGTATCCGTTGGCCTGCTCTGGTGTGAGCGCGGTGGTATAAAACACTTCCTGTTCGTCATCTTTCTCAATGCTGGGACGCGTTTCATTGAGTCCGTACAGAACCTGCGGGATCGCAGGAGCCTGAGCAAGGAAGTCGCGCCAGAACTGGATCCGCATTTCATGACGGAAATCTGAAATCTGCTCAAGCGAGCAGGAATAACTCTGCGTGGTACCCAGCAATGGTGTATCTTCCAGCGTGACGAATTCATGCGCTGGCATGGCAAATTCCCCGAGGCGCATCGGAGGGCGAATACCGAAAGCGCTCCATTCCGGTGAACGACGATACAGCGCAGGCGTCTGGGAAAATTGCTTTTTGAACGCGCGGGTAAACGTCTGTTGAGAATCGAAGCGATACTGTAGGGCGATGTCCAGTATTGGACGCGCAGTCAGGCGTAGCGCCACTGCGGACTTCGATAAACGACGAGCACGGATATAGGCGCCAATAGCGTGGCCCGTCACGTCCTTGAACATTCTCTGCAGATGCCACTTGGAATAGCCTGCTTTTGCCGCCACATTGTCAAGCGACAAAGGCTGATCCAGATGGCCTTCCAGCCAGATTAAGAGGTCGCGAATAATGCCAGCCTGATCCATAAAATATCCTCATCCTTTCAACAACGAGTACCTGACGTCAGGTATGAGGATAATAGCATTTTTTGCTGTTTTAGCATTCAGTGTTTTTTTTGCTCATAAGTGCTTTTTTCGCACATACGAAAGCGTGATTATTGTAATCCTGTGATCTGTATACGTTTTATCTTAGAATGTCTAATAATTACACAGAGTAACATTTAAGAATGGTAACAATATGAAATATAAGAGCTTAGTCATTTCCTCAATTCTGCTGATGATGACGCAGGTTGCCCATGCGGAGCAGATTGGATCTGTCGATACCGTGTTCAAAATGTTTGGACCGGATCATAAAATTGTGGTCGAGGCATTTGATGATCCTGATGTCACTAATGTGACCTGCTACGTTAGCCGCGCCAAAACGGGTGGCATTAAAGGTGGGCTTGGTTTGGCTGAAGATACTTCCGACGCGGCTATCTCCTGTCAGCAAGTGGGGCCGGTGGAGCTGAGCGACAGAATTAAAAACGGCAAAGCCCAGGGCGAGGTGGTCTTTAAGAAACGTACGTCTCTGGTGTTTAAATCCTTACAGGTCGTGCGTTTTTATGATGCGAAACGCAACACGCTGGCCTATCTGGCCTATTCAGATAAGGTGGTTGATGGATCGCCCAAAAATGCTATCAGCGCGGTACCCATCATGCCGTGGCAGCGATAACAGGTAGGCAAAATGCAACAGGCGCTGATCTGGTTGGTTGAGGACGAGCAGGGGATTGCGGATACGCTTATCTACATGCTGCAGCAGGAAGGTTTTAGCGTTGAAGCCTTTGAGCGTGGATTGCCCGTGCTGGAAAAATCACGCCAAAGATGTCCGGATGCGATCATTCTGGATGTCGGACTCCCGGATATCAGCGGCTTTGAACTGTGCCGGCGATTACTGGAACGTCACCCGGCATTGCCAATCCTCTTTCTGACTGCGCGTAGCGATGAAGTCGATCGCCTGCTGGGGCTGGAAATCGGTGCGGATGATTATGTGGCGAAACCCTTCTCTCCGCGTGAGGTGTGCGCCCGCGTGCGTACGTTGCTGCGGCGGGTGAAAAAATTCTCCACGCCTCCACCGGCGACGCGGTGCGGTGATTTTGAACTCAATGAGCTTGCCGCACAGATTACCTGGTTTGGTATGCCGTTAAATCTGACACGCTATGAATTCTTGTTGCTGAAAACATTACTGCTGTCGCCGGGACGCGTCTACTCACGCCAACAGTTAATGGATTTAGTCTGGGCCGATGCCCAGGATACTTTTGACCGAACGGTAGACACGCACATTAAAACGCTGCGTGCCAAACTGCGGGCCGTCAACCCGGAGTGCTCACCGATTAATACACATCGTGGTATGGGATACAGCCTGAGGAGCACCTGATGCGCATTGGCATGCGTTTGCTGCTGGGCTACTTTCTGATTGTCGCCGTTGCCGCCTGGTTCGTTCTGTCCATCTTTGTACAGGAGATTAAGCCCGGCGTTCGTCGTGCGACGGAAGGTACGTTGATTGATACCGCTACGCTGCTGGCCGCGCTGGCGCGTGATGATTTGCTTTCTGGCTCTCCCTCCCACGGCAGGTTGGCGCAGGCATTTTCGCAACTGCATGATCGTCCTTTTCGCGCCAATATCAGTGGTATTAACAAAGTGCGCAATGAGTATCACGTCTACATGACGGACGCGCAGGGCAAGGTGGTGTTTGATTCCGCCAACAAAGCCGTAGGCGAAGATTATTCTCGCTGGAACGACGTATGGTTAACGCTGCGTGGGCAGTATGGCGCACGAAGTACGCCACAGAACCCGGCCGATCCGGAAAGTTCGGTGATGTATGTTGCCGCACCGATTGTTGACCGCGGACGTATTATTGGTGTGCTCAGTGTCGGCAAACCAAATGCGGCAATGGCTCCTGTTATTCAGCGTAGCGAGCGGCGAATACTGTGGGCCAGCGCCGTGTTACTGGGGATCGCCTTAATGATTGGCGCAGGAATGGTATGGTGGATAAATCGGTCTATCGCGCGGCTGGCACGCTATGCTGATTCTGTCACTGAGAATCGCCCCGTTGCGCTTCCTGATCTTGGTAGCAGTGAGCTACGTAAGCTGGCGCAGGCGCTGGAAAGTATGCGGCTTAAGCTGGAGGGCAAGAATTACATTGAGCAGTACGTCTATGCGTTGACGCATGAGCTAAAAAGCCCGCTGGCGGCGATTCGCGGCGCGGCAGAAATTTTGCGCGAAGGCCCGCCGTCCGGTGTGGCCGCGCGATTTACCGATAATATTTTGACGCAGAATGCGCGCATGCAGGTGCTGGTCGAAACGCTGTTACGCCAGGCCAGACTGGAGAACCGGCAGGATATTAGGCTCACGCCCGTCACAACGGACGTGCTGTTCACTCAGCTTCGTGAAGCCCGTAGCGTGCAACTGGCCGCAAAAAACATCACGCTTACCGTCGTACCTTCATCGCTGACGGTTGACGCCGATGCCGCACTGCTGGAGCAGGCGTTGGGTAATCTGCTGGATAACGCCATCGATTTTACGCCGGAGAACGGGACAATTGTATTGAGCGCGCATTCGCAGGAGGACCGCGTCACAATACAGGTCAGTGATAACGGCAGTGGCATACCTGACTTTGCGTTGCCGCGTATTTTTGAGCGCTTCTATTCGCTGCCCCGCGAGAATGGGCATAAAAGCAGTGGGCTGGGGCTGGCGTTTGTCAGTGAGGTTGCGCGATTGCATCGAGGTGACGTGGCGTTGTGCAACCGGTCAGAAGGCGGGGTGCAGGCCTCGTTTACACTTCACCGTCACTTCACATAACTTCAAATTCCCCGCACATAGCTGTTCTACCTTGCTGACATCGCAAAGGAGAACGCTATGTTTAAATCACCCCTGTTTTGGAAAATAGTCACCTTAGGTGGCGCTATGCTGCTGCTGTTAATTCCACTGACGATGGTCAGGCAGATAATTGTTGAGCGGTCGGACTATCGTAGTGAGGTAGAAGATGCTATCCGACAGAGCACCAGCGGACCGCAAAAGGTGGTAGGTCCGCTGATTGCCGTCCCGGTGACGGAACTGTATACCGAGCTGGAAGGTGACAAACAGATCCAGCGAAAGCGTAGCTACATCCACTTCTGGTTGCCGGAATCGCTGGTTGTTGAGGGTAACCAGAATGTTGAAGCCCGTAAGATAGGTATTTATGAAGGACAGGTCTGGCACAACGATTTGTCGGTGAAGGCCGAGTTTAATGCTGAACGCCTCAGTGAACTGAACCATCCCAATATCACCATCGGCACACCTTTTGTGGTGGTTGGGGTGGGCGATGCGCGCGGTATTGGCGTCGTGAAGGCTTCGCAGATTAATGGAACATCGCTGGTGGTCGAACCTGGTACAGGATTGGATGGTCGTGCTCAGGGGATCCACATTCCGCTACCGGACGCCGGCTGGGCGGAAAAAAATCTCAGTGTCGTGTTGTCGCTTAATCTGAGTGGAACAGGTGATTTTTCCGTTGTCCCGGTTGGGCGTAATAGCGAAATGACCGTGACCAGCAACTGGCCACATCCTAACTTCCTCGGTGATTTTCTTCCGGCTAAGCGTGAAGTCAGTGAGTCAGGATTTAAGGCGCAATGGCAAAGTAGCTGGTTCGCGAATAATCTGGGAGAGCGCTTTGGCGATGAGAAGATTGGCTGGCAGGGTATGCCCGCATTTAGCGTCGCTGTGGCTACGCCTGCGGATCAGTATCAATTGACAGACAGAGCGACAAAGTATGCCATTTTATTGATTACACTAACTTTTATGTCTTTCTTTGTGCTCGAAAGTATGACCAGCCTTCGACTGCACCCGATGCAATATCTGTTGGTGGGATTATCTCTGGTGATGTTCTATTTGCTGTTGTTGGCGCTGTCGGAGCACGTTGGTTTTACTGCCGCATGGATTGTCGCCAGCCTGATTGGCGCGCTGATGAACGGCGTGTATTTACAGGCGATACTGCAGGGATGGCGTAACAGTCTGTTTTTTACCGCAGCATTGCTGGGACTGGATGGCGTGATGTGGGCACTGTTGCGTTCGCAGGATAGCGCTTTATTGCTGGGAACGGGTGTACTGTTACTGGCGCTTTGTGGGGTCATGTTCCTGACGCGTCATCTTGACTGGCACGCACTTGCACAGCCAAAGCCCAAAACGGAGAACGCAACTGAGGACGATGAATTACGGTTGTGGAAATAGGGGCGTAGTGAAATGAAAAACGGCGCATAAAGCGCCGTTTTTATACCAGTCAGGATGATATTAATCCTGCAGGTCGCCGCAGAAACGGTAGCCTTCACCGTGAATGGTAGCGATGATTTCTGGTGTATCCGGCGTGGATTCGAAGTGCTTACGAATACGGCGGATTGTTACGTCAACGGTACGGTCATGCGGCTTCAGTTCACGACCGGTCATTTTTTTCAACAGTTCTGCGCGAGACTGGATCTTGCCCGGATTCTCACAGAAGTGAAGCATGGCACGGAATTCGCTACGTGGCAGTTTATACTGCTCGCCGTCAGGGCCAATCAGAGAGCGGCTGTTGATGTCCAGCTCCCAACCATTGAACTTGTAGCTTTCGACGCTACGACGCTCTTCGCTCACTGTGCCCAGATTCATGGTACGGGACAGCAGGTTACGAGCACGGATAGTCAGTTCGCGTGGGTTAAACGGCTTGGTGATGTAATCGTCAGCGCCGATTTCGAGGCCGAGAATTTTATCGACTTCGTTATCACGGCCCGTCAGGAACATCAGTGCAACGTTAGCTTGTTCGCGGAGTTCACGCGCTAACAGAAGACCATTTTTACCTGGCAGATTGATATCCATAATCACAAGGTTGATGTCATATTCAGAGAGGATCTGATGCATTTCCGCGCCATCTGTCGCCTCGAATACATCATAGCCTTCCGCTTCGAAAATGCTTTTCAACGTGTTACGTGTTACTAACTCGTCTTCAACGATAAGAATGTGCGGGGTCTGCATGTTTGCTACCTAAATTGCCAACTAAATCGAAACAGGAAGTACAAAAGTCCCTGACCTGCCTGATGCATGTCGTAAATTAACATGATCGGCGTAACATGACTAAAGTACGTAATTGCGTTCTTGATGCACTTTCCATCAACGTCAACAACATCATTAGCTTGGTCGTGGGCACTTTCCCTCTGGACCCGACAGTGTCAAAAACGGCTGTCATCCTAACCATTTTAACAGCAACATAACAGGCTAAGACGTACCGGACACCCAATAAAACTACGCTTCGTTGACATATATCAAGTTCAATTGTAGCACGTTAACAGTTTGATGAAATCAACGTATCTAAATGATAGCTTTCATCACAAAATTGCAATATTACAACTAGTTGCACGCGCTAATTAATAAATGTAATGAATCCAATCTATGAGAACCATTCTAAATTAAATTATCATGGATAAACAGAAGGATATGCAACTTCTGTTAACATAAAAAGCAATAGTACAGGCAGGAAATAGTTTAGCATTTTTTACTGAATGTGAAATGCTTTTTCAGTGATTTCTGTTAAAAATATGTAAATTCGCGCTGCGTAATATGTTGATGCACATCACATAATTATCTGCAGGCCGGTCAAAAAGAGTATCAAAATGCGTTTAACAATTATTCTGGTTGCTCCAGCCAGAGCCGAAAATATTGGCGCGGCAGCGCGTGCTATGAAAACCATGGGATTCACGCAATTGCGGATCGTTGATAGCGAGGCTCATCTGGAGCCTGCGACGCGATGGGTGGCACATGGTTCAGGTGACATTATTGATAATATTAACGTTTTTCCAACGTTAGCCGATGCGTTGCACGACGTTGATTTTACCATCGCCACCACGGCTCGTAGCCGCGCGAAGTTCCATTATTACGCCACTCCGGTCGAGCTGGTTCCCCTGTTGCAGGAAAAATCAACGTGGATGGATCACGCCGCGTTGGTGTTCGGCCGTGAAGATTCGGGGCTGACAAATGAAGAATTAGCGCTAGCGGATGTGCTAACCGGCGTGCCGATGGTGGCTGACTACCCTTCACTGAATTTGGGTCAGGCGGTGATGGTGTATTGCTATCAATTAGCAGGTTTAATACAACAACCGGCAAAAAACATTGAGGTGACGGATGAGCTTCAGTTGCAGGCGTTACGTGCCCGGGTTTTGCAATTATTAACCACGCTGGACGTTGCGGATGATATCAAGCTCACGGATTGGCTACAGCAGCGGATGGGGTTGTTAGGACAGCGAGATACAGCAATGTTGCACCGTTTTTTACATGATATCGAAAAAAATATTACAAAATAAAATGTCTTCTTTGTTTTGTTTTTTAGCGTTTGATTCTGACTTCAAGTGGGGTGCGCATGCTGTATTGGTTGAAAATAAAAGGGCAAGCAGTCGCTCGTGAACAAGTTTCGGAATGTGATCAATTTAAAAATTTATTGACTTAGGTCAGCAGATACTTTAACCCTAAAAGAATACAAGACAGACAGATTACCCGTCATACTTCGAGTTGCATGTGCGTTGGCTGCATTCGCTTACCTCAGTCACATAGTTTTCTATGCTCCTGAGGATTCGCTCACTTGCCGCCTTCCTGCAACGCGAATTATTTAGGGTACATAATTACAGAGCACACAACATCATGAAACGCATCAGCATCACCATTACAACAACCATCACCATTACCACAGGTAACGGTGCGGGCTGACGCGTACAGGAAACACAAGAAAAAGCCCGCACCTAAACAGTGCGGGCTTTTTTTTCGACCAAAGGCAACGAGGTAAACCATGCGAGTGTTGAAGTTCGGCGGTACATCAGTGGCAAATGCAGAGCGCTTTCTGCGAGTTGCCGATATTCTGGAAAGCAATGCCAGGCAGGGGCAGGTCGCGACTGTTCTTTCTGCCCCCGCAAAAATTACGAACCATCTGGTGGCGATGATTGAGAAGACCATCGGTGGTCAGGACGCTTTAGCCAATATCAGTGACGCCGAACGTATTTTCTCAGAGCTTTTGGTTGGCCTCGCCGCCGCGCAGCCGGGCTTCCCGCTGACACAGCTTAAAGCCTTCGTTGAACAAGAATTTGCCCAAATTAAACATGTCCTGCACGGTATCAGCCTGCTGGGACAGTGCCCGGACAGCATTAACGCTGCGCTTATTTGCCGTGGCGAAAAAATGTCGATCGCTATCATGGCAGGCCTGCTGGAAGCGCGTGGGCATCACGTTACCGTTATCGATCCGGTTGAGAAACTACTGGCGGTAGGTCATTACCTCGAATCTACCGTTGATATCACCGAATCTACGCGTCGCATCGCAGCCAGCCGTATTCCAGCAGATCATATGATTTTGATGGCAGGCTTTACTGCCGGGAATGAAAAAGGTGAGTTGGTGGTGTTGGGGCGCAATGGCTCTGACTACTCTGCCGCTGTGCTGGCTGCCTGTTTACGCGCGGACTGTTGTGAGATCTGGACCGATGTTGACGGTGTATATACCTGCGACCCGCGCCAGGTTCCTGATGCCAGGCTGTTAAAGTCGATGTCTTATCAGGAAGCGATGGAGCTTTCTTACTTTGGCGCCAAAGTATTACACCCGCGAACCATTACCCCGATTGCTCAGTTCCAAATCCCTTGCCTGATTAAAAACACCGGAAACCCACAAGCGCCAGGTACACTGATCGGTGCCAGCAGCGATGAGGACGATTTGCCGGTAAAAGGTATTTCTAACCTCAATAACATGGCGATGTTTAGCGTCTCCGGCCCTGGAATGAAAGGCATGGTAGGCATGGCGGCTCGCGTTTTCGCGGCGATGTCTCGTGCCGGTATCTCAGTGGTGCTGATCACGCAGTCTTCTTCTGAATACAGCATCAGTTTCTGCGTGCCGCAAGGCGACTGCATACGGGCGCAGCGGGCGATGCAGGATGAATTCTACCTCGAGCTGAAAGAAGGGCTGCTGGAGCCACTGGCTGTAACTGAACGCCTGGCGATCATCTCAGTGGTTGGTGATGGCATGCGTACGCTACGCGGTATCTCGGCGAAATTCTTCGCCGCGCTGGCTCGTGCGAACATCAACATCGTGGCGATCGCCCAGGGGTCGTCCGAACGCTCTATTTCGGTGGTAGTGAACAACGATGACGCGACCACCGGCGTACGCGTTACCCATCAGATGCTGTTCAACACCGACCAGGTGATTGAAGTGTTTGCGATTGGCGTTGGCGGTGTAGGCTCCGCACTGCTTGAGCAGCTCAAGCGTCAGCAAAGCTGGTTGAAGGGCAAACATATCGATCTGCGCGTGTGCGGTGTGGCGAACTCGAAGGCCTTGCTGACGAATGTCCACGGTCTGAATCTGGAAAACTGGCAATCGGAACTGGAGTGCGCGAAAGAGCCTTTCAACCTCGGCCGTTTGATCCGTCTGGTAAAAGAATACCATCTGCTTAACCCGGTGATCGTCGACTGTACCTCAAGCCAGGCGGTGGCAGACCAATATGCCGATTTCCTGCGTGAAGGTTTCCACGTGGTCACCCCGAACAAAAAAGCCAACACGTCGTCGATGGATTACTACTATCAGCTGCGTTTCGCCGCGGCGAAGTCGCGTCGTAAATTCCTGTACGACACCAACGTGGGTGCGGGCTTGCCGGTTATTGAAAACTTGCAAAATCTGCTCAGCGCGGGCGATGAACTGCAACGATTCTCCGGCATTCTTTCCGGTTCGCTGTCGTTTATTTTCGGCAAGCTGGATGAAGGCATGAGCTTCTCGCAGGCCACCACGCTGGCACGGGAGTTGGGTTACACCGAACCCGATCCGCGTGATGATCTCTCTGGTACGGATGTGGCGCGTAAACTCCTGATTTTGGCGCGTGAAACCGGCCGCGAACTGGAGCTTTCTGACATTGTCATTGAGCCGGTGCTGCCAGAAGCATTTGATGATTCTGGTGATGTTTCCGCGTTTATGACGAATTTGTCGCAACTGGACGATGAGTTTGCCGCTCGCGTCGCGAAAGCTCGTGATGAGGGTAAAGTATTGCGCTATGTTGGCAATATCGAAGAAAACGGCGTCTGCCGGGTGAAAATCGCTGAAGTGGATGGTAACGATCCGCTGTTCAAAGTGAAAAACGGTGAAAACGCGCTGGCGTTCTACAGCCATTACTATCAGCCCTTACCACTGGTGCTGCGCGGATATGGTGCGGGTAATGATGTTACGGCGGCAGGTGTATTTGCCGATCTTCTTCGCACCCTTTCATGGAAGTTAGGAGTCTGACATGGTGAGAGTTTATGCCCCGGCTTCCAGTGCCAATATGAGCGTCGGGTTTGATGTGCTTGGCGCGGCGGTCACCCCCGTAGATGGTTCACTGTTGGGTGATGTGGTCTCGGTTGAGGCGGCTGACCAGTTCAGCCTGAATAACCTGGGGCGCTTTGCGAATAAGCTGCCATCAGCGCCGCGGGAAAATATCGTCTATCAGTGCTGGGAGCGCTTCTGTCAGGAACTGGGTAAAGCTGTTCCGGTTGCGATGACGCTGGAAAAAAATATGCCGATTGGTTCCGGGTTAGGCTCCAGCGCCTGTTCCGTTGTGGCCGCACTGGTGGCGATGAACGAATTTTGTGGTAAACCGCTCAACGATACGCGGCTGTTGGCGATTATGGGCGAACTGGAAGGGCGTATCTCCGGCAGTATTCACTACGATAATGTCGCCCCGTGCTTTTTGGGCGGCATGCAGTTAATGATCGAAGAAAACGGCATTATCAGCCAGCAGGTGCCAGGCTTTGATGAGTGGCTGTGGGTACTGGCGTATCCAGGCATTAAAGTTTCCACGGCGGAAGCGCGGGCGATTTTACCTGCACAGTATCGTCGTCAGGACTGTATTGCCCACGGGCGGCATCTGGCAGGGTTTATTCATGCCTGCTATTCCCGTCAGCCAGGGCTTGCCGCGAAGCTGATGAAAGATGTTATTGCTGAGCCATACCGTACCCGCTTGCTGCCCGGCTTTAGTCAGGCACGTCAGGCGGTAGCGGAAATCGGCGCGCTGGCCAGCGGCATTTCCGGATCAGGGCCAACGCTGTTCGCCTTATGCGATAAGCCGGATACGGCACAGCGCGTAGCAGACTGGCTGGGTAAAAATTACCTGCAAAATCAGGAAGGCTTTGTTCATATTTGCCGGCTGGACACGGCGGGCGCACGGGTACTGGGATAATCAATGAAACTCTATAATCTGAAAGATCACAACGAACAGGTCAGCTTTGCGCAGGCCGTCACGCAAGGGCTTGGCAAGAATCAGGGATTGTTTTTTCCGCACGAACTGCCGGAATTTAATCTGACAGAAGTGGATGAGATGCTGAACCAGGACTTCGTTAGCCGCAGCGCTAAGATCCTGTCCGCATTCATTGGCTCGGAGATCCCACAAGAGATCCTGGAAGAACGCGTGCGTGCGGCGTTTGCCTTCCCGGCACCGGTTGCTCAGGTCGAAGGTGATGTCGGCTGTCTGGAGCTGTTCCATGGTCCGACACTGGCGTTTAAAGACTTTGGCGGACGCTTTATGGCGCAAATGCTAACGCACATCAGCGGCGACAAACCGGTGACTATCCTGACTGCGACATCCGGAGACACCGGGGCGGCGGTTGCACATGCTTTTTATGGCCTGAAAAATGTGCGTGTGGTGATCCTCTACCCAAATGGTAAGATCAGCCCATTGCAGGAGAAACTGTTCTGTACGCTGGGCGGCAATATTGAAACCGTCGCGATTGATGGTGACTTTGATGCCTGCCAGGCACTGGTGAAACAGGCGTTTGATGATGAAGAGCTGAAGGCGGCTTTGGGTCTGAATTCCGCTAACTCCATCAACATCAGCCGCCTGCTGGCGCAAATCTGCTACTACTTTGAAGCCGTGGCTCAACTGCCGCAGGAAGCGCGTAACCAACTGGTTATTTCTGTTCCCAGCGGTAACTTTGGCGATCTGACCGCGGGTCTGTTGGCGAAATCACTTGGCTTGCCAGTGAAGCGCTTTATTGCGGCTACCAACGTCAACGATACGGTTCCACGTTTTCTTGCCGAAGGCGAGTGGGCACCGAAAGCGACTCAGGCGACCTTATCGAATGCCATGGACGTTAGCCAGCCAAACAACTGGCCGCGTGTGGAGGAACTGTTCCGCCGTAAAATATGGCGCCTGAATGAGTTGGGCTATGCCGCTGTGGATGATGCAACAACGCAGGACACCATGCGTGAGCTGCAGCAGAAAGGTTATACCTCAGAACCGCATGCTGCGGTGGCGTATCGTGCACTGCGTGACCAGTTGAATCCGGGCGAATATGGCCTGTTCCTTGGCACCGCACATCCGGCGAAATTTAAAGAAAGCGTTGAACAGATTCTGAATGTCACGCTGGATCTACCAAAAGAGCTGGCTGAACGTGCAGATTTACCGCTGCTCTCTCACCATCTGCCTGCTGATTTTGCTGCGCTGCGTCAGTTAATGATGACCCGCAGTTAATTGTTGTGCCCGGTGACGCTCTGCTTACCGGGCAGACGGCACCTGTTATCCGGTAACAGGTAGGCGATACTTGCTAACAATCTGAGTCGGGTTTTACCCGGCTTTTTTTATGGAGAAAATAAGGAGGAAATAGGTAGCGAAAAAGGAGAAATTCTCAATAAATGCGCTAACTTAGAGATTAGGATTGCGGAGAATAATAACTTCTATTCCCTTCACGTAATCTCCTTTTATCGACCCGATAAGGGCAATGATAAAAAGGAGTCACCAATGAAAAAATTCAAACCTGTGCTTCTTGCGCTTTCTATGATGCTGGTTGCTCCCCTTGCCGTGCAGGCGGCTGAAATTACTCTGGTACCGGCAGTTAAATTACAGATTGGCGATCGTGACAGCCGGGGTAACTACTGGGATGGCGGGAACTGGCGCGATCACGGTTGGTGGGGAAAACACTATGAGTGGCGGGATCATCGCTGGCAACCTCACGGACCGCGTCCACAGCCACACAACAATCGCTATGATGATCATCATAACGATCGGCATGACGATCGCCGCGACGACCACCGTCCGGGAGCGAACGGGCACCATTAAGTTTGTGCTGTCGGATAAGGTGCCTCCTTATCCGACATGTGCTGCATTATTGCTCGTGACGCTTAAACACCAGTTCTCCACTCCCTGATGCCTCTTCATCAAAGAAATAGCCGTCGCTGTTAAACGCAGTCAGTTGCTCAGGCTTCGTCAGGCGATGTTGAATAATGTAGCGACTCATCAGGCCGCGGGCTTTTTTGGCATAGAAGCTGATGACTTTGAATTTGCCGTTCTTCTCATCAAGGAATACCGGTTTGATCAGTTCTGCATTCAGTTTTTTCGGCTTCACGGATTTAAAATACTCGTCTGAGGCGAGGTTAATCACCACATTATCACCTTGTGCTTCCAACGCTTCGTTAAGCTTATCGGTGATAGTATCTCCCCAGAACTGATAGAGGTCTTTACCCTTCGCATTGGCCAGACGAATGCCCATTTCCAGACGGTAGGGTTGCATCAAATCCAGTGGGCGCAGAACGCCATACAGCCCGGACAGCATGCGTAAGTGCTGCTGGGCGAAATCGAAATCCGCTTCGCTGAAGGTTTCTGCCTGCAATCCGGTGTACACGTCACCTTTGAACGCCAGAATAGCCTGACGCGCATTGTCCGGTGTGAAGTCTGGCTGCCAATCATGGAAACGAGTCGCGTTCAGATCCGCCAGCTTATCGCTAATTCCCATCAGCTTGCCGATCTGCGGCGCAGAGAGTTGACGCGCCACGTGGATTAACTGTTGGGAGTGATCCAGCAGTTCAGGCAACGTATGGCGTGTGGTAGCCAGCGGGCTTTGGTAGTCGAGCGTTTTTGCAGGTGAAATCAGAATCAGCATATCCAGTCCTTGCAGGAGATTTACTGCGACTTTAGCAAAAAAAACGACAGAATTGATCGATGGTTGTGATTGCCGCGCTAACTGCGCGGCGTTTCATCCCAGCTATCCGGTGCAAGCTGTTGTCTGATCTCAGGATAACGGCGCGGATCAAATTCCGGGCGTACACCGAGTTTGCGCTGACGCAAATAGTCGCTGGCAAGGGTATGAACAACCGGGGAGAGCAGCAGAATCGCCGTCAGGTTAGTTATCGCCATACAGGCCATGATGATGTCGGCGAGCTGCCAGACTAGCGGGAAACTGACTAAGGTGCCTGCGATCACGGTACTGACGGTAGCAATGCGCAACAGCCAGATAACCCGGATATTGTCCAGACGTAAAAAGACCAGGTTGTTTTCCGCATAAATGTAGTTAGCCACGATAGAGCTGAAAGCAAACAGAATCACAATAAATGCGACAAACCCAGCCCCCCATTCGCCGGTCAGTGAGACCATGGCCTTCTGCATCAACTGGATGCCTTCCATTGGAATATAGGTTGTGCCATTCCCCGCCAGAAGAATAATCATGGCGCTGGCTGTGCAGATAATTAGCGTATCACCTAATACACCGATCATTTGCACAATGCCTTGCGCCGCGGGATGCGGTGGCCAGGAGGCAGCCGAAGCTGCTGCGTTAGGTGTTGAGCCCATTCCCGCTTCATTAGAGAACATACCGCGTTGAAAACCGCTGGCAATGGCCTGACTCAGCGTATAACCGGCCGCGCCGGCAGCAGCTTCCTGCCACCCTAAAGCACTTTTTACGATGTTGACGATGATCTCGGGGATCTGCCCGATATGCCAAAGACAGATAGCAATGCTGCAACCGACCCACAGCAGCGCCATGATCGGCACAAACCATTGCATCAGACGAGCAACACCTTTAATACCGCCAATGATCACCAGGAATGACAGTATCGCCAAAGCGATGCCGGATGCGAGGGGAGGGATGTCGAACGCAAATGCCAATGCGCGGGAGACAGAGTTTGCCTGTACGCTGTTAAAAATCAGGCCGTATGCGATGAGCAAAAAGAGGGCAAAGAGTACGCCCATCCAGCGCATCCCCAGACCGCGCGCCATATACCATGCTGGCCCGCCGCGGTACTGCCCCTTGCTATCGCGTTCTTTATACAGTTGCGCGAGTGAGCACTCGGCAAAGGAGGTCGCCATGCCAATGATCGCCGAGACCCACATCCAGAAGACGGCCCCTGCGCCACCCGCGGCGATCGCCAGGGCAACCCCGGCGAGGTTTCCGCTGCCAATACGAGCAGCGAGACTGGTACATAATGCCTGAAACGAGGTTAAGCCACCCGGTTGTGGGCTGAGGCTGTTTTTAAGACTTTTGCCAAAATGGCGAATGTAGCGAAACTGAACAAACCCGGTACGCCAGGTGAACCAACATCCTGCGCCAAGCAGGAGGTAGATCATCACCGATCCCCAGAGTATTTCATTAATAAACGAGAAAAAATCAGGCATTAACATCCCTCTTGTTGATGCCGGTACGCGCTAATATTCCCATGTAAGCGCTACCAATTATCGAACAGTATATACCTTGTCAGGAGATTGATTGCGGGAGTTTACCATAACAATGGGTATAACCCTTAATTGCGCATCAGGGGCTTTAAGATGCGTAATCGGGAATGAGCAGTGAGTTGGACAATCCCGGCGGTTGCGCTGAGAGTGCGTCGTGCTATCATCAGGGAAGATCGGTTACATCCCCCTAACAAGCTGTTTAAAGAGAATCGCTATCATGACGGACAAATTGACCTCCCTTCGTCAGTTCACCACAGTAGTGGCCGACACCGGAGACATCGCGGCAATGAAGCTGTATCAGCCTCAGGATGCCACAACTAACCCTTCTCTCATTCTTAACGCAGCGCAGATCCCAGAATACCGCAAGCTGATCGATGACGCTGTGGCATGGGCTAAGCAGCAGAGCGACGATCGTGCTCAGCAGATCGTCGACGCGACGGATAAACTGGCGGTAAATATCGGTCTGGAGATCCTGAAACTGGTCCCGGGTCGTATCTCTACTGAAGTTGATGCTCGCCTGTCCTACGACACCGACGCGTCTATCGCGAAAGCGAAACGTCTGATCAAACTGTACAACGATGCTGGCATCAGCAACGATCGCATTCTGATCAAACTGGCTTCTACCTGGCAGGGTATCCGTGCTGCAGAGCAGCTGGAAAAAGAAGGTATCAACTGTAACCTGACTCTGCTGTTCTCCTTCGCGCAGGCGCGTGCATGTGCTGAAGCTGGCGTATACCTGATTTCTCCGTTCGTTGGCCGTATTCTTGACTGGTACAAAGCCAATACTGACAAGAAAGAGTACGCACCGGCAGAAGATCCGGGTGTGGTTTCCGTAACGGAAATTTACGAGTACTACAAACAGCACGGTTACGAAACCGTCGTCATGGGCGCAAGCTTCCGTAACATCGGCGAAATCATTGAGCTGGCAGGCTGCGATCGTCTGACGATTGCTCCGGCACTGCTGAAAGAGCTGGCGGAAAGCGAAGGCGCTATCGAACGTAAACTGTCCTTCTCTGGCGAAGTGAAAGCGCGTCCTGCACGCATCACTGAAGCTGAGTTCCTGTGGCAGCACAACCAGGATCCGATGGCTGTAGACAAACTGGCGGACGGTATCCGTAAGTTTGCTGTAGACCAGGGTAAACTGGAAAAAATGATCGGCGATCTGCTGTAATCATTAAGGCGTGGCCCTGATATGGGTCACGCTACCTCTTCTGAAACCTGTCTGTCCTTCCCTTCGCAGTGTATCATTCTGTTTAACGAGACTGTTTAAACGGAATAATCATGAACACTTTACGCATTGGCCTGGTTTCCATTTCCGATCGCGCCTCCAGTGGCGTTTACCAGGATAAGGGTATCCCTGCTCTTGAAGAGTGGCTGGCATCGGCTCTGACTACCCCCTTTGAGCTGCAAACGCGGTTAATCCCGGATGAGCAGGCGATCATTGAGCAAACGTTATGTGAACTGGTTGATGAAATGAGCTGCCATCTGGTGCTGACCACCGGTGGTACCGGTCCGGCACGCCGCGATGTGACGCCTGATGCCACGCTGGCTGTTGCCGATCGCCAAATGCCTGGGTTTGGTGAGCAAATGCGCCAGATTAGTTTGCACTTTGTACCGACGGCGATCCTTTCCCGTCAGGTTGGGGTCATTCGCAAGCAGGCGCTGATCCTGAATCTGCCTGGGCAGCCGAAATCGATCAAAGAAACGCTCGAAGGCGTAAAAGATGCTGACGGTAAGGTTATCGTGCCGGGTATCTTTGCAAGTGTACCGTATTGTATACAGTTGCTGGATGGGCCGTATGTGGAAACTGCGCCCGCTGTCGTAGCATCTTTTCGCCCTAAAAGCGCAATACGCGATACAAACGCCTGAAAGTAGTCTATTCGTGATATAAATGGCAAACGCGGTGGAGTATTGAATTGTTTACGATATAGTAATTTTTGATTTACACATATCGCCAAAACGTTCAATGACTCCACTGACTCATGGTTTGCTATGTCACAACATTCTCGACCGCTGAATCGCCAGGATTATAAAACCCTAACGCTTGCTGCCCTCGGTGGAGCGTTGGAGTTTTATGATTTCATTATTTTTGTCTTCTTTGCCGCCGTCGTTGGCGAACTCTTTTTCCCCACAGACATCCCGGAATGGCTACGTCAGGTGCAAACCTTCGGTATTTTTGCCGCAGGCTATCTGGCGCGTCCGCTCGGCGGCATCATCATGGCGCACTTTGGCGATCTGGTCGGGCGCAAGAAAATGTTCACCCTGAGCATTTTGCTGATGGCAATACCAACACTGGCAATTGGTTTGCTACCCACTTACGCCTCAATGGGGATCCTGGCTCCGCTGTTGCTGTTGTTGATGCGTATTTTGCAAGGCGCAGCCATTGGTGGCGAAGTTCCGGGGGCGTGGGTATTTGTGGCTGAACATGTACCGGAACGTCGCATTGGCATCGCATGCGGAACGTTGACTGCTGGGCTGACGGTGGGGATTTTGTTAGGTTCGGTGGTTGCGACGCTGGTGAATACCACGCTGACGCAGCAGGCAGTGCATGACTACGGCTGGCGTATCCCTTTCCTGTTGGGCGGGGCGTTTGGGCTGGTGGCGATGTATTTGCGTCGTTGGCTGCAGGAAACACCTATCTTCCTTGAAATGCAGCAACGTAAGGCGTTGGCGCAGGAACTGCCGGTGAAGTCGGTAGTCAGTAAACATAAAAAGGCCGTGGTCATTTCAATGCTGCTGACCTGGTTGTTATCAGCCGGGATTGTGGTGGTGATTCTGATGTCGCCCGTCTGGTTGCAGAAACAGTATGGGTTTGCCCCCGCGCTGACGTTACAGGCGAACAGTGTCGCCACCATTATGCTGTGTATTGGGTGTCTGCTGGCTGGATTTATTGTCGACAGGGTTGGTGCCAGCAAAACCTTTATTATCGGTAGCCTGCTGCTGGCCTGTTCCAGCTGGTTCTTCTATCACCTGACCGGTAGCCACCCTGAGTATCTCTTCCTGTTGTACGGGCTGGTGGGGTTGTGTGTTGGTGTTGTGGGTGCAGTACCTTATGTCATGGTGCGGGCGTTCCCAGCAGAAGTGCGCTTTACCGGCATCTCCTTTTCCTACAACGTTTCCTATGCCATTTTTGGTGGTCTGACGCCGATTGCAGTAACAATGCTAATGAGCGTGTCGCCAATGGCTCCGGCCTGGTATGTGCTGGCGTTGTCGCTGGTGGGATTAGGTCTGGGGATTTGGCTGCGACAGGATATTTATCATCGTGATGCGAGCGTGCAGGGGGAGCTACAGCGCTTGTAAGGAATATCCCCCCGTAAGGGGGGATAACGTCGATTAGTGCGCTTCACCAATCGGCAGGATGGTACGACCAAACTGTTCGTTCAGTACTTCACCCATCGCCAGGTAAACGGCGCTTGCGCCACACACCAGGCCAACCCAACCTGCAACATGGATAATGGCTTCGTTACCGACAATGTTGCCAACAGCCAGCAGCGCGAACAGCACCGTCAGGCTCAGGAAGACAAACTGTAATGCACGGGCGGCTTTCAACGTTCCGAAGAACATGAACAGAGTGAACACGCCCCACAGACCCAGGTATACGCCCAGGAACTGACCATTTGTTGCCTCTGCCAGGCCCATTTTCGGCATGATCAGGATCGCAACCAGCGTCAGCCAGAAAGAACCGTAGGAGGTAAAGGCGGTTAAACCGAAGGTATTGCCTTTTTTATATTCCAGCAGGCCGGCAAAAATTTGCGCGATACCGCCGTAGAAAATTCCCATCGCCAGAATAATAACGTCAAAGGCGAAGAAACCCGCGTTGTGCAGGTTAAGCAGAATGGTGGTCATGCCAAAGCCCATCAGGCCCAGCGGTGCCGGATTAGCCAACTTAGTGTTGCCCATAATTCCTCAAAATCATCATTGATTGAATGGTGAAATAGTTTCCCCGAATAACGATCACAGTCTTCGGGGCGCGGCATGATAATCAGGGGAGAGGGCACTGTCTATGATCTAACGAAGGGAAAATGAATTATTTTCCCCTGTGACGAGCATCACGCTTGTGAGGTGTTGATTATTCGGCGCAGACAGGCGATTTGCAGCACGGCCGGAATGGTGACCCGATAGGCACTTCCACTCACGGCTTTTACCCCGTTTAAGGCTGCACCCACTGGGCCTCCAAGCCCTGCGCCGCGCAGGAGTCCGTGTCCGATGACGCTAACAGCAGCGTGCGTACGCAGAATCCGGGATAACTGGCCGGAGAGCAGGTGAGACACTCCTTTCGCCAGATTGCGGTCTTTCATTAATAGCGGCAACAGTTCTTCCAGCTCGGAGACTTTTGCATCGACCGCCTGCAGAAATTCTTGCTTATGCTCAGCATCCATTTTTTGCCAGGTATTTCGCAAAAAATGTTCCAGCAGATATTGTTCAATTTCGAACGTAGACATCTCTTTATCTGCTTTGAGCTTTAGCCGCTTTGAGACATCCAGCAAAATCGCCCGGTATAATTTCCCGTGCCCGCGCAATTTGTTGGCAATACTGTCACCGCCGTAATGTTGAAGCTCGCCAGCGATTAATTGCCAGTTGCGGCGGTGCTGTTCCGGGTGTCCTTCCATCGATTTAAACAATTCGTTATGACTCAGAACGCTCGACAGACGGGCTTTCCCTTTTTCGTTGTGGGTAAGTAAACGCGTAATGTCGGCGAGCTGCTCTTCACTACAATGCTGGAGAAAAGCGAGATCGTCGTCGTTCAAATACGTGACATTCATACTGAGTTCTACTTATGCAGAAGGGATTAGTCGTCGCCAATGATTTTCAATGTCGCCATATCAGATGAGTTTACCGACTGACCAGAGAAGGTAATTTTGGATACACAGCGTTTGTTGTCGTTGTCGCTATTAATATTGATCCAATTGGTGGTCTGTCCCTCTTTAATGGATGAGGGGACATTCAGGCTTTGACTGGACATGCGTGCAGCTTTGAAATAAACAGATGCACCGTTCAGATGAATATCGCCACGGTCGGCGGTGAGCTGGATGCGTTTCACTACGCGACAAACGGGGATTTTTAGTGCCAGGTCGTTGGTTTCATTTCTGGGCATCGCAATCATGCCGAGAACTTTATGATCGTTAGCGTGCGCGGCGCTGCTCAGTAGAAGACCCGCCAACAGGCTGGCGGGAAGCGTTAATGCGGCTTTCATGGTGTTTCTCTTTGACGGATTCAAAAATGTGTTCGTTGCCGTCATCTTAACGCTGCCAGAAAAACGATTCATTCCTGTAATCTTTTCTTTTTATTACAATTTTTTGGTG
>NZ_JANEWM010000030.1:0-54387 GCF_028069825.1 Citrobacter sp. Igbk 14 | reverse complement strand
TTGCCTGGCGGCTGTAGCGCGGTGGTCCCACCTGACCCCATGCCGAACTCAGAAGTGAAACGCCGTAGCGCCGATGGTAGTGTGGGGTCTCCCCATGCGAGAGTAGGGAACTGCCAGGCATCAAATTTAGTGTGCTGATATGGCTCAGTTGGTAGAGCGCACCCTTGGTAAGGGTGAGGTCCCCAGTTCGACTCTGGGTATCAGCACCAGTTTTTAGGTTAAAGTTCGGCACGTAGAAAAGAATTTGTCTGGCGGCTGTAGCGCGGTGGTCCCACCTGACCCCATGCCGAACTCAGAAGTGAAACGCCGTAGCGCCGATGGTAGTGTGGGGTCTCCCCATGCGAGAGTAGGGAACTGCCAGACATCAAATAAAAGCGAAAGGCCCAGTCGAAAGACTGGGCCTTTTTGCGTTTTAACGTATCAGGAAAAAGGCCGGATGTGCGTTAATGCTTTATCCAGCCTACGAGGTTGGCATTGCTGCCGGCCTGATATGTGCAGGCAATCGTGGCGTTAATGTATAACCTGCGACAAAAAGGCACGAGTTCGTTCGGATTTAGGGTGGGCAAAAAATTCATCTGGAGGCGCTTGTTCAACAATCTCACCAAGATCCATAAAGATCACCCGATCCGCTACCGTGCGGGCAAACCCCATTTCATGTGTTACACACAGCATTGTCATTCCCGATTGCGCCAGGCCAATCATCGTATCCAGCACTTCCTTTACCATTTCGGGGTCTAACGCTGACGTAGGCTCGTCAAACAGCATGATTTTGGGTTTCATGCACAGCGAACGCGCAATGGCGACACGCTGTTGCTGACCACCGGAAATTTGCCCGGGATACTTATGCGCATGTTCAGCAATGCGTACTCGTTCAAGGTAGTGCATTGCCAGCACTTCAGCTTCTTTCTTCGGCATCTTTTGCACCCAAATAGGGGCCAGTGTGCAGTTTTGCAGAACCGTTAAATGAGGGAAGAGATTAAAGTGCTGGAAGACCATGCCAACTTCCTGTCTGACACGTTCGATATTGCGGATATCCTCGTTGAGCTCGATTCCATCCACGACAATACGCCCTTGCTGATGTTCTTCCAGATGGTTAATACAGCGGATAGTCGTCGATTTTCCGGAACCAGAAGGTCCGCACAATACGATACGCTCTCCCTGTTTGACCTGCAGGTTGATATTTTTTAGGACATGAAACTGCCCATACCATTTGTTGACGTTTTCCAGCGTAATCATCGCGTCAGTGGACGGCATTACTATTTGGCTCATAAATTCCTCAGTGCGGTGTACGCCCGGTGTTAAAACGTTTTTCCAGATGCTGGCTATAGCGCGACATGCTGAAACAGAAAACCCAGTAAATCAGTGCAGCGAAAACATATCCTTCTGTCGACATCCCCAGCCAGGCCGGATCGACAGTTGCTTGCTGGACGCTGCTAAAGAGATCGAACAGGCCGATGATGATGACCAGACTGGTATCCTTGAATAGCGCAATGATGGTATTGACCAAACCGGGAATGACCAGTTTCAGTGCCTGTGGAAGGATCACCAACCCCTGCGTTTTCCAGTACCCGAGTGCCAGTGATTCAGCCGCTTCATACTGCCCTTTTGGTAAGGCCTGTAATCCCCCGCGTACCACTTCAGCAACATAGGCTGACTGGAAAAGAATGACGCCAACCAGTGCCCGAATAAGTTTGTCGATAGTTGTACCCTCCGACATAAATAGCGGGAGCATGACTGAGGACATAAACAGGACGGTTATAAGCGGTACACCACGCCAGAACTCAATGAAAATGACCGATAAAACACGCACGATCGGCATATGAGAACGGCGGCCTAATGCCAGTAAAATTCCCCATGGAAGTGCGCCCGCGATACCCACGGAGGCGATAATCAGAGTCAGTGTTAATCCCCCCCACTGCCGGGTTTCTACTCGCTCAATCCCGAGAAAACCACCGTACATCAACCACCAGACGGTAAGGGGATACACCACCGCCCAGATGGCGATGTAGCGGCCACGATGGGGGATGGTTTTCAAGAACATCGGGATGATGGAAAGCAGACCAATAATCAGGGCCAGATTGACGCGCCAGCGTTGATCGTGTGGATACAGTCCATACATGAATTGCCCGAAGCGTTCATGGATGAACACCCAACAAGCCCCTGCTTTGGTACAGTCGGCCCGGGTAGAACCGACCCAGTTGGCCTGCAGGAATGCCCAGTTCAACAGTGGGGGAAGGAACGACCAAATAAGCCACACGCATAGCAATGTGAGCAGGCTGTTTGACCAACTAGAGAACAGGTTTTTACGTACCCAAAATAGAATGCGACTTGCCTGGTTACTGCTCGGGCGTGCGGGGCGAGACAGCAGTGCTTTTGTCATCATGGCTCCTTAGCGCTCAATCAGTGCGATGCGGCGGTTATAAATATTCATCAACAGAGAAATACTCAGACTGATGATCAAGTAAACCGACATGGTGATGGCGATAGTTTCGATGGCCTGCCCTGTTTGATTGAGCACAGTACCGGCAAACAATGACACCATATCCGGGTAGCCAATGGCGGCTGCAAGAGAGGAGTTCTTGACGATATTCAGATACTGACTCGTCAGTGGGGGAATAATGACACGCAACGCCTGTGGGATGATGACCTGTCGCAGGGTTACCCGGTTTGGTAGGCCCAGAGAACGTGCCGCTTCATGCTGTCCATAAGGAACTGCCTGAATCCCCGCCCGGATAATTTCAGCAATAAATGCAGAGGTGTATACAGAAAGTGCCAGTGTCAGGGCAGCCAATTCTGGAATAAGCACCATACCGCCACGGAAGTTAAACCCACGCAGTTCAGGGATATCCCAATGCAACGCCGCGCCGAAAATCCAATGTGAAATCATCGGTAGAAACGCTATTAGCGCCAGGGCTATTGACCATGTTCGGCGTAACTGGCCTGTTTTGATCTGGTGCATTTTGTTGAAGCGAAATAACCCAATGGTGATGATGACGGCAATCACTATTGCGGCACTGAAAGTAATCAGACCTTCTCCCATCTGTGGCGCCGGAATGTAGAGCCCACGATTGCTCAGAAAGACCAGATCCAAGGCACTAACAGCCTGCCGTGGTCCGGGCAAATTCCGTAATACGGCAAAATACCAAAAGAAGATCTGCAGCAATGGCGGGATATTGCGGAACGTTTCGATATAAATTGTAGAGAGCTTTCGTAGCAACCAGTTATCCGACAGCCGTGCTAGTCCGAGAAAAAAGCCGAGAAATGAAGCGAAAACAATGCACAATGCGGAGACTAACAGTGTATTAAGCAGACCGACGATAAAAACGCGGCCATATGTATCGCCTTGCTCGTAATCAATCAGATGCTGGACGATACCAAATCCGGCACTGCGTTCGAGAAAAGAAAATCCCGAGGTAATACCGCGACTGCTCAGGTTATTAATGGTGTTATGAATGAGATAGACCACAATGCTAACGACTGCAATAACAGCGAGTATTTGAAATAACCAGGCGCGGACCGCAGGGTTAGAAAAGGATAACGATCCTTTTACGTTTGAGCGGCGATGGGACATAAGAAAACCTCGGTAACTATGACTCTGGGCTGAGCGCCGCAGTTGCGGCGCTCGTTGCATCACTGCGCATTAGCGCACGGGTGGTGCATACTGAATGCCACCGTTATTCCAGAGGTTGTTCTGCCCACGCTTGATCTTCAGCGGGCTTTCCGATCCAACGTTACGTTCAAAGATCTCCGAGTAGTTACCTACCTGCTTGATAATGTTGTAAGCCCATTTGTTATCAAGTTTCAGATCCTTG
Organism: Citrobacter sp. Igbk 14; assembly: GCF_028069825.1. Classification (NCBI taxonomy): domain Bacteria; kingdom Pseudomonadati; phylum Pseudomonadota; class Gammaproteobacteria; order Enterobacterales; family Enterobacteriaceae; genus Citrobacter; species Citrobacter sp. Igbk 14. Next base: position 50,575 of record NZ_JANEWM010000030.1, on the reverse strand, counting down.
CCATAGTCCCCCTCTTTACCTAACAGGTGCGCCATATCCGGTGTTGCAGGATTTGCCGCTTTTTCGTCAACATTTTTCGAGTTAACGCCCATCTCTTCAGCGTTCAGCATAGCGAACAACGTCCAGCGAACAATCGAGAACCACTCGTCGTCACCACGACGCACGACTGGCCCCAGTGGTTCTTTAGAAATAACTTCTGGCAGTACAATCCATTCTGCGGGGTTGCTCAGTTTGATCCGCAGGGCGTACAACTGAGACTGGTCGGAGGCAAGCGTATCGCAGCGCCCTGATTCCAGCGCTTTAGCGGACTCATCAGAACGGTCAAAGGTGACAGGGGTATACTTCATGTTGTTGGCTTTAAAGTAGTCGGCCACATTCAATTCAGTATCTGTTCCTGCCTGAATACAAACCGTAGCGCCATCCAGTTCTTTAGCGCTCTTCAGACCCGCTTTATTATGGGTGAGAAAACCAATGCCGTCGTAATAGGTTACACCGGTGAAAGACATGCCCATCCCCGCATCGCGAGAGGAAGTCCATGTGGTATTACGGGAAAGCATGTCGACCTCACCAGACTGTAACGCGGTGAAGCGTTCTTTGGCGGTGAGTGGGGTATATTTTACTTTGCTGTCATCACCAAATACGGCAGCGGCAACTCCGCGACATACATCGACATCAATACCAGAGAACTTACCACTTGCATCGGCGTAAGAAAAACCAGGCAGGCCATCACTGATACCACATTGCACAAAACCTTTTTTCTTTACGGCATCGAGAGTTGCGCCGGCATGTGCCTGATTTGCAACCGCAAGCAGCACGCCGGCCGCAGCCAGGCTGGCTATTATCATCTTTTTCATAGAGCATCCTGTGTGGAGGAATTATTGTTATGGAAACGTTCTACAAACGTCTTTTACCTGTCTGTGGCTTTGGCCATACTCTTCTAAGCAAAGGTAGTGCCAGGTTTTTGCGCACGATTATTCGACGCAATATGCAGAGTGTAGACAGGAAAAAATAAATGCAGCGCCCTGAAGTGGTGCAAAATTGAAACGTAAGCCACATTTCAGCGCAAAATATTTAATTTTCAGACAGGACGCAAGATAACAATTTCGGACGTTAATATCTGTAGCGTGAGAATAATGAAAGGGATGTGCGTTATAACGAAGAATAGAGAAAATGCTAATTTGAGGTCATGGATATGTGAAGAGAATCTATAATAATTTTATTTTATGAATGATGCCTCGAACCAACGTTTTGTCTTATATAAAAATTTAATCATTATTGCTAAAAGCGCGGCAACAGCCGCGCTTTTATGATTATTTATTTCGTCAAGGCAACTATCCCAAGCGTCAAGCCGGCAACAGCGGCAGCACCACCGGCTATCGCTCCTGCAGTTTCCCAGTTATCCTGCGTGGTGCCTTTCATACAGGTATTGGTATGAACCAGACGCCCTTGATCGTCATAGACAGGCACGCAAGGGGAATCGTGTGCACAGCCAGCCAGTAATGCGGTAAGCAGTGCAACGGGTATTAATCTTTTCATGGTGTTACCTCAAAAATAAGCGTTTCGCTAATTGAGCAAAGGTAAACGCTCAGCCATCTGCGAACTCGACCGCTATTTTACCACTGCTTAAAAAAAGACTGACATGAGGAATAATCTCAATTCATGTGGATTGTAAAAATAATGGATAAAATGGGCGGGCCTGAAAGTTCTTTCTGCAATGTTTCAGCGGAATTAAATGTCTATCTTATTAATAAATAAAGAACTCATCATCATGTAAAAAGGCGTCCATGGACGCCTTTATTTTACAAATTATTCGTGGTGCCGGCTAAAACGCCGTTTAACGACAACGAAGAAGACGGGAACGAAGAAGATCGCTAACAATGTTGCCGTGAGCATCCCCCCCATAACACCGGTACCAACAGCATTCTGCGCACCGCTACCTGCACCATGGCTGATAACCAGAGGCATAACCCCGAGAATAAATGCCAGGGATGTCATCAGGATAGGGCGAAGACGCATGCGGGAAGCCTCAAGAGTGGCTTCGATCAACCCTTTACCTTCTTTGTCCATCAGGTCCTTGGCAAATTCGACGATCAGGATGGCGTTTTTGGCAGAAAGTCCAATAGTCGTTAGCAGGCCTACCTGGAAGTACACGTCGTTATTCATCCCGCGAAGTGACGCTGCCAGCAATGCTCCAACAACACCGAGCGGTACAACAAGCATGACAGAGAATGGAATCGACCAGCTCTCATACAATGCCGCAAGGCAAAGGAAGACGACGATCAGCGAGATGGCATACAGCGCCGGAGCCTGGTTACCTGACAGTCGTTCCTGATAGGACATTCCCGTCCAGTCATGACCGATACCATTTGGTAGTTTTTCCGCAAGGCTTTCCATCAAGGCCATTGCCTCACCGGTACTCCTGCCTGGTGCAGCTTCTCCCAGCAACTCCATTGATGGCATACCATTGTAGCGTTCCAGTCGTGGCGAGCCGTAAATCCAATGTGCTGAACTGAATGTAGAAAATGGCACCATTTCGCCATTGGCGCTGCGGACATACAGATTATTGATGTCCTCCGGCAACATACGGAATTTAGCATCTGCCTGGACATACACTTTTTTCACGCGGCCACGGTCAATGAAGTCATTGACGTAATAGCCACCCAATGCGGCAGAGATGGTTTCGTTGATATCAGATAATGAAACACCCAGTGCTTGTGCTTTTTCCTGATCGACATCCAGCTTGAATTGCGCGGTATCCTCAAGACCGTTAGGGCGTACGCGCACCAGCAGGTCAGGGTGTTTTGCCACCATGCCCAGCAGCTGGTTACGTGCTTGGGTTAGTGCGGCATGTCCCAGCCCGCCCTGGTCAATCAGTTCAAAGTCAAAACCGGTTGCCGTACCCAGTTCAACAATGGCTGGCATGTTGAAGGGGAACACTAAACCATCGCGAATCTGACTAAATGCCCGGGTTGCGCGGGCAATAACGGATTCAACGTTATTTTCGCTACCGCTACGTTCTTCCCAGGGTTTGAGGCTGACGAACGCCATCCCTGAGTTTTGCCCCTGACCGCTGAAGCTAAAGCCGTTAACCGTAAAGACGCTCTCGACGTTGGCTTTTTCATTGTTCAGATAGTAGTGAGTGACTTGATCCAGCACTTTCTGAGTGCGCTCTTGAGTTGCACCTGCCGGGAGCTGAATCATTGTCAGGAATACGCCCTGATCTTCCTCTGGTAAGAAAGAAGTTGGAAGGCGCATGAAGAGCACAGCCATCCCAATCACAATGACCAGATACACCACCAGGTAACGCCCCGTTTTGCGAATGATTCCGCTGACGCTATTGGTGTAATGGTTGACGCTGTGGTCAAATTTGGCGTTAAACCATCCAAAGAAGCCGCTTTTTTTCTCGTGATGATCGGCAGAGACTGGCTTCAGTAATGTTGCACACAGTGCCGGCGTCAGAATCAATGCGACCAGCACGGAAAGCGCCATTGCAGAAACAATAGTGATTGAGAACTGTCGGTAAATTGCCCCAGTGGAACCGCCAAAGAAGGCCATTGGGATGAATACCGCAGACAGCACCATGGCGATACCGACCAGGGCTCCCTGAATTTGTGACATGGATTTTTCTGTCGCCTCTTTCGGCGGTAGATTATCTTCCATCATCACACGTTCTACGTTTTCCACCACGACTATCGCGTCATCAACCAACAAGCCGATGGCGAGCACCATCCCGAACATTGTTAGGGTATTTATCGAGTAGCCAAACGCGGCAAGGACGGCAAATGTTCCCAATAATACGACGGGGACCGCGATGGTCGGAATGAGCGTTGCCCGGATGTTTTGCAGGAACAAATACATGACCAGGAAGACCAGCACGATCGCTTCAAAAAGCGTTTTTACCACTTCGTGAATAGAGATCGTAACAAACGGCGTCGTGTCGTACGGATAGACGACCTTCATTCCCTGCGGGAAGAAGGGTTGCAGTTCTGCCAGTTTTGCTTTGATGGCGTTAGCGGTATCCAGTGCGTTTGCGCCGGTGGCCAGTTTAATACCGAGACCGGATGCAGGCTTACCGTTAATGCGAGCAACAACATTATAGTTTTCACCGCCCAGCTCAATACGCGCGACATCTTTCAGATGAACAACAGAGCCATCACTGTTCACACGTAAGGTGACTTTGCCGAACTCTTCTGGATCTTTCAGGCGTGTTTGCGCAATGATCGAGGCATTAAGCTGCTGATTAGGCAATGCCGGCGTACCACCTAACTGACCTGCGGCTATCTGATCGTTCTGTACTTTTAACTGATTAATGACATCGACTGGTGTGAGTTTGTACTTGTTCAGCAAGTTTGCATCCAGCCAGATGCGCATGGCGTACTGAGCACCAAACAGCTGCACGTCGCCAACGCCGTTCAGACGACTGATGGTGTCTTTAACGTTAGAGGCAACGTAATCGGAGATGTCATCCTGTGTAGTTTGCGGATTGTCAGAAACAAAACCCGCAACCATCAAAAAGCTGCTACTCGATTTCTCAACACTGATACCTTGCTGCTGGACTTCCTGCGGCAGAAGCGGTGTGGCGAGCTGCAACTTATTTTGCACCTGGACCTGCGCGATATCGGGGTCGGTCCCAGACTGGAACGTCAGTGTGATGGTCACGCTCCCGGCTGAATCGCTGGTGGAGGACATATACATCAGGTTATCGATACCGTTCATGTTCTGTTCGATAACCTGCGTTACTGTGTCCTGAACCGTCTGTGCATCCGCACCTGGGTAGGTTGCGGAAATCGCTACGGCAGGGGGCGCGATGGTAGGGTACTGTGCCACGGGCAGTTGCATGATCGCCAAAGCACCCGCCATCATTAGAATGATGGCCAGCACCCAGGCAAAGATAGGTCGCCTAATAAAAAAGTTTGCCATGTCCGCTTACCTTATTGCGCCGCAGCTGCTGCCGGGGCATCGGTAGTGGCTTTAACCTGCACGCCAGGACGTGCTTTCTGTAAGCCGCTCACGATGACTTTATCGCCGGGTTTTAAACCGTCGCTAATCAGCCATTTGTCGCCAATGGCTTGCGCAGCGACAACGGCACGAGACTCAACCTGGCTCTTGTCGTTAACGACCATCACTGTGGCATCACCACGCGGAGTACGCGTTACACCTTGTTGTGGAACGAGAATGGCATTGGGCTGTACACCTTCATCGATACGCGCGCGAACAAACATGCCCGGTAACAGGGTGTGCTGCGGGTTAGGGAACACGGCTCTGAGGGTGATGGATCCGGTGCTTTCATCAACCGTAACGTCAGAAAATTGCAAAGAGCCTTTCAGCGGGTAGGCCTGGCCATTTTCCATCACCAGTTCAACTGCGCTGCTGGTGCTGTCTTTATGCAGGCTACCTTGTTCAATGGATTGCTTGAGGCGCATAAAGTCGTTGCTGGACTGCGTGACATCGACATAAATAGGATCAAGTTGCTGAACGGTAGCTAACTCTGTTGCCTGACCATTGGTGACCAGCGCCCCTTCAGTGACGTTGGATTTACCGATACGCCCGCTAATTGGCGATGTGACTTTGGTGTAGGCAAGATTAATGCGAGCGCTTTCAACGGCTGCTTTTGCTGCAGTAACAGAAGCATCTGCCTGACGCGCATCAGCAATGGCCTGATCGTACTCTTGTTGGCTGATGTACTTAGTGCCGACCAGCGGGATGTAGCGTTTCACGGTTAAATGCGCAATGGCAGCAGCCGCTTCACTCTTCGCCAGCTCACCTTTGGCGCTGTCATAGTCAGCCTGATAGGTTGCGGGATCGATCTGATAGAGCGATTGACCTGCTTCAACATCACTCCCTTCGGTGAAATTCCGCTTAAGTACAATCCCACTGACCTGAGGGCGGACTTCCGCAATACGGAATGAGGTCGTTCGTCCCGGCAGTTCAGTTGTCACGGCTAAAGGGGCCGACTCAACGACATGGACAGTAACCTGTGGCTCGGCAGGATGAGCTTGTGTATCCCCCTGATCGTTACAACCGGCGAGTAATGCAGCGGAGATGATGATGAATGAGGGCAGGAGTGAGAACCTGGCATTTTTCGTCATTACTATTCCTTAAAAAACCGAAAGCTCGTTATTTACCGGGTGAGGCGAGGGAGATAACGTGCACAAAAAATAATAGTTGGCTATCCTACAAATTATTAGCTTGCGATGTAAGCAATACTTATTTATGGGGGCGATGCACGGCACGTAAAAACAAAAAAAGAGTAATCAGCTACCGACTTATTATGTCGTTAATAGCAATACTATGATGCGTATAAATACATATTGAAATGATTATGTGATTGGTGAATGTATTGGTGTTGTTTATTCGTTTTGATTATTTGTGTGTAATCAGCACAATGAAATAGTTTAGATCTCGTTTAAACAATCTCCAGGTGATACATTTATTCCGTATAGTAAATATTAAATAAGAAAGTTAATCATTCTCTACTCTGCCTCAGGCATTCGGAACTATGGCCAGAAAAACGAAAGCTGATGCCCTCAAAACGCGCCAGCTCCTGATTGAAACAGCGATAGCGCAGTTTGCCGTGCGCGGCGTAGGCAATACAACGCTAAACGACATTGCGGACGCCGCCAACGTGACGCGGGGGGCGCTTTACTGGCATTTTGAAAACAAGACCCAGCTGTTTAATGAGCTATGGTTACAACAACCTCCTCTCCGCAACCTTATTCAGGAAAAACTCATTGGTCGTTGGGGAGATAATCCTTTGCAGCGGTTGCGTGAGAAATTAGTTGTAGGTTTGCAATATATTGCTGAGAATCCTCGTCAGCAGGCATTAATGCAAATTTTATATCATAAGTGTGAATTTCATAACGATATGATATCAGAGCAGACAATTCGCGATAAAATAGGGCTGAGTCACCAAAGTATTCGTGAGTCTTTACAGCAGTGTGCGGTTAACAATCTGATCGCTACCAGCCTTGATCTAGACGTTATCATCATTATTTTGCATGGCAGTTTTAGCGGAATAATAAAAAACTGGTTAATGAATCCAGCGAGTTATGATCTCTACCAACAAGCACCTGTATTAGTCGATAATGTATTAAAAATGTTAAGCCCTGATGGTTGCATGCTGCAATTGATTCAGGGTGAGGATCAGGCTGGCTAGTTTCTGCCGCCATGGACTGACGGCAGTTACAGAACGGTAAGCAGCGGGCGCACTATTCGAGGTCGACGCAATTGACCAGCTTGAGGGGATTCACTGAGTTCATATTCCGGCACTTGTCGTGCTCTGTTGTCATTAACTCTATCCACTGAATGAGTAGTGCATCAAAAAGAAAAACAAAGACAGCAAAAACAACCAGCCACCAATACTTGCGAATCATTACCAAATCCTGTGTATTCATGCCCAAGCGTGCAGGGAATATACACGAAATCTAAAAGCTGAGAAGCAGACTTACAATGCTTTTACTTTGCTGAAATTCCACCGCTCTTTTCCGGTAATCGACTCTTTTTAGACAGGTTTTTCGTCTTGCGTTTTTTCACCTTTGCAAGCTCATTCTCTGAAAAATGGGAGCTAATACGCAGTCTCCGCAGTCCCATTTTTACGTATTCATCATTGATTTCAATACCGACAAACTGACGCCCCAAACCCACTGCGGTTGCCCCGGTAGTGAAGCTACCCGCGAACGGATCTAACACCCAGTCGTTTGGATTCGAGGAGGCCAAAATGATGCGTTCCAGCAGAGCTTTAGGCTTTTGGGTTGGATGGTTTTCGTATTCATCCATCAGGTAGCGGACGCGTGGAAATTCCCAGACATTACCCGGTACTTTTTTATGATTGTAGGGTTGAGGTGGGTTCTTTCTGTAATCGATCAGCGCGCGTTTCGCCCCCGTTTTCGCTTCAACCAAAATATCATCACGGTTAAATGTATAACTTTTTGGGTCTTTGACCATCATCAGGATCGGTTCATACATGGAGCCAAAGTACTTTTTGGCCTGTACTCCTGAGCTATCATAGGCCCACACAATACGGCTTTTGATGGTAAAAAGCTGTCGGCATTTGAGATCGATGTACGGCATGTTCTCCGTACTGTTCATGATGTACATGGTGCCTTGTGGCTTTAATATTCGATGGCATTCATCAATGCACTCGAACAGCCAGGCCAGAAAGCTCTCTTCGTCCCAGGATTCTACCAACCCGTCAAAATCTTTCCCGATGTTATAAGGCGGGTCGGCAAAGATCAGATCGATGCTTTCAGACGGCAGCTTTTTCAGTTCAGTTAGCGCATCACCTTGGATTATCTTTTTTGATTCATCACCAAAGTAGACAGGTTCACATCTTGCTTTCATCACCAAAGCCTCCGTGTGACGCGAATAAAAAAGGCGCTTCCCCATGCCGAGTAGCGCCTTTTAAAACAAACATTTCGCTGATTAGTATCAGTTCATGCCGTATTTTTTCAGTTTTTTACGCAGCGTACCACGGTTGATGCCCATCATCAGGGCAGCACGGGTCTGGTTACCGCGGGTGTATTGCATCACCATGTCCAACAGGGGCTGTTCTACTTCAGCCAGTACCAGCTCATAGAGATCGTTAACATCCTGACCATTCAATTGAGCAAAATAGTTCTTCAGTGCCTGTTTAACCGAGTCACGCAGGGGTTTTTGAGTTACCTGATCCTGAGAGTTAACGGTAGAAACGGTCAGTACGTCAGAATTTACGCGTTGTTCGAACATAGTTCTGTCAGCTCTTTATTTCTGTTTACGCAAAATTTTCGAAGTATGCCTCCAACGCCGCCAGCTGTTCGCTGGAATCTTCAATGGCGTTGAATGTGCGCCGAAACTGGTCATCTGGAGCGTGTTCCTGGAGATACCAGGATACGTGTTTACGCGCAATTCGGTACCCTTTTGCCTGACCATAAAAGTCGTGCAATTCCCGAACATGCGCACAAAGCAAGCGCTTCACCTCTGCCAGAGGCAGCGGGGGCAGCAGCTCCCCAGTGTCCAGATAATGCTGGATTTCCCGAAAGATCCAGGGTCTTCCCTGAGCTGCACGTCCTATCATCAGGGCATCCGCCCCCGTATAGTCGAGTACAGCTCTGGCTTTATGCGGGTCAGTAATGTCGCCATTCGCGATAATCGGAATGGAAACTTTCTGCTTAACTGCCCGAATACTGTCGTATTCAGCATCTCCATTGAACAAACAGGCGCGGGTGCGTCCATGAATGGTCAGAGCCTGAATGCCACAGTCTTCAGCCAGTTGGGCAATCTCTACGCAGTTACGGTGTTCCGGAGCCCAGCCGGTGCGAATCTTGAGTGTGACAGGAACGTCCACTGCATTGACGACCTCGGTTAGTATCGATTCCACTAAATCCGGGTACTGCAAGAGGGCTGAACCTGCGAGCTTGCGATTCACTTTTTTAGCCGGACACCCCATATTGATATCAATAATCTGGGCGCCGCTTTCCACGTTAATACGTGCGGCATCAGCCATCTCAACAGGGTCGCTACCGGCAATTTGCACCGTGCGAATTCCTGGCTCATCAACGTGCACCATACGTAAACGAGATTTGTCGCTTTCCCAAACCTGCGGGTTAGAAGACATCATCTCGGATACCGTCAATCCTGCTCCCATCTCATAGCACAGCGTCCTGAATGGTCTGTCAGTGATGCCAGCCATAGGTGCTGCGATCAGGCGATTTCTGAGCTGGTATTGTCCGATGCGCATGAGTTAAGAAATGACCATACTGTGACTGCAAGGCGGCGTATATTACGCATTTTTTGCATGAGATGAAAGGCCAAACTTTGACCAATCCACTGAGGTGGATCAATGAATTGCCGTAAATCTGAGCGGGTGAAAATAATTAATCATATAAATCATTGCATTATAAAAATGTGTCGATTTTATATACGCATATAATTTTGCGTAACTTCTCATTTTTTCTTCGAGGTCAGGCGGTCTGGCAAGATAATCTGCTGAATTAATCAGCAGATTATTGTGACATAGTGTGACTATGCTCTCATTTCAGAACATGATCGTAGGGTTTTTTGCGGATTACTCGACAATCACGCGGCCATTGAGCGGTTGTGCGGGGCGGTTGTTGTCGTGATGCATGGCCCGAGTGAATTTTTTTAGCTGTGTTTCGGAAAGCGTCATCGGGTGCTTCAGGATAATCCAGGTTACACCTTCGGTGCAGGGCGGTGTCGTCAGAGAACCGCTGAAGCGCCAGTAAGTCTTATCGACGGGCAGAAGCGCGTTGAGATCCATCTGCGTGGTGACGTTGATATTCTGCTCAGCTTTTTCGGGCATCACGGTCCACAGCTTATTTAATTCTGCGTTTTCAGTGCCGACATCAAACATTACCGCGACGACAGCAATATCGCCTTTTGCATCTTTGTGCACCAGGTGTGCCTCCATAGCGTAATGTTTGCCATGAATGGTGTTTTCACTCGGCGCGTGAAAATGGAACTGCTGGAGAGTAAATGGTGTGCCATCAATGGCCACAGTATCATCGGTCGAGGCCTTTAGACCCGCCTGGATGGTATGACCATTGTTGATGAGCGTGACCGGCCCATCGGTATAGTGAACGCTAAGCGGTGAGAGGTGCGCTGTAAGCGCGGTGTCGATGTTGATCGGGGATTGATTCCTCCCGGTCTGGCAAGTTTTGTACTCTTCACTGAGCGCGCCCCAGTGTTCTGGAGAACCTTCTCCCTCGTAACCCCAGTGAGATGCAAAAACCGTTACGGGTATGATGCTTAGCGCCAGCAGCACCGCCTTACCAAATATTGCTTTCATACAATTCGTCCAATGAATAATTAATGTTATTTAATACTTTAACTTCAATGAGTTAAGTGGGGTATTTTAGCATTGCGACGGTGGCGGGGGAGGTACAAAAAAAGGGAAAACGTGGCCTACAGAGAGGCCACGGGAAAGGACTATTTTTTCTTGCCAGTAATACGACACCACTCTTCTTTTTCGATGACGGGATCGAGCGTAAAGAGATCGGCATAGGCTTCGCAGACACTGTCAGCCTGGCTGGCCAGTATCCCGGAAAGCCCCAGCAAACCGCCTTCAACGGGCAGGACGCTGATTAACGGCGCCAGTTCACGCAATGGGCCTGCCAGGATGTTGGCGACCACGACGTCGGCCTTCATCTCTTCTGGCTGGTCTTTCGGCAGGTATAACTCCAGGCGGTCAGATACGCCATTACGCTGGGCGTTATCGCGGCTTGCCTGAATGGCCTGCGGATCGATATCGACGCCAATCGCTTTTGCTGCTCCGAGTTTCAGTGCTGCAATTGCCAGGATGCCGGAGCCGCAGCCAAAGTCGATCACTGTTTTACCGTTGAGGTCGAGACCATCGAGCCACTGCAGGCACAGAGAGGTCGTTGGATGAGTGCCTGTGCCAAACGCCAGACCAGGGTCCAGCATCACATTGACGGCGTTCTCATCCGGAACATCGCGCCAGCTCGGGCAAATCCACAGACGTTCACCAAAGCGCATAGGGTGGAAATTGTCCATCCATTCGCGTTCCCAGTCTTTATCTTCAAGCTGTTCGATTTTATGCACGAAGCCTTCGCCCAGCAGCGGGTGCTGTTCCAGAATAGCAACGACTTCTTTCATGTCGGTTTCGGCATCGAACAGACCAATTACATCGGTATCGCCCCACAGGCGAGTTTCGCCCGGCAGGGGCTCGAACACAGGCGTATCATGCGTATCCTGGAAAGTGATGGAAACAGCGCCTGCTTCCATCAGTGCATCGCTTAACTCTTCTGCGTTAGCACCCGTTGTGTTCAGTTTCAGTTGGATCCATGGCATGGCAAAACTCTTTATTTATCAGTAGTCAATATGGCGGCTTGCGGGGCGGTAGAACCGAAACGGTTTCCGACCAGGAAAGCCAGCAAACTTATCAGCAACGAGGGCACAATCGGATGGAAGCCCAGGTACTGAACGTTAAAAGTAGCGAGTACGGCATACAACACGCCGCCGACAATCATGGCGCTCAATGCGCCTGCGGCGTTCGCCCGCTCCCAGTACAGGCCCAGCACCAGTGGCCACAGGAAGACCGCTTCTAACCCGCCAAACGCCAGCAGGTTGAGCCAGATAATCATCTCTGGTGGTTTCCAGGCGGCCAGCAGCAGTAATGCACCCAGCAGCAAGGTAATCACAGCGGACATGCGCTTCAGACGCGTTTCATTTTTCAGCTGTTCCGGGCGAATGTTCAGATAAAGATCTTTAATGATCGTAGCGGAACTTTGCAGCAATTGGGCATTGATCGTTGACATGATCGCAGCCATCGGCGCGGCCAGGAAGATCCCGGCGGCAAACGGTGGTAACACTTTTACCATCAGTGTCGGGATCACCAGATCGGGTACCGTCAGGTCAGGGATCACCGCACGTCCCAACGCACCCGCCAGATGCATGCCAAACATCAGGATTGCCACCACGATAGTGCCGATAATAATCCCACGGTGTACCGCTTTACTGTCTTTATAGGAGATGCAGCGTACCGCCGTATGTGGCAGTCCAATCACGCCAAAGCACACCAGCACCCAGAACGATGTCATAAATGTGGGTGACAAAATGTCATCTGCGCCTTGTGGTGATACCAGTTTAGGATCGATGGTTTGCAGGGTTTCAACCGCATGGCTAAGGCCACCGGCAGCATGGACGACGCCTACCAGCAGGACTATCGTGCCAATCAGCATCACCATGCCCTGCATCGTGTCATTTAGTACGCTGGCGCGGAATCCGCCAAACGCCGTGTAGAGCGCAATACTGACGCCAAAGATCAGCAGGCCAGTTTCGTACGGAATGCCCGCGGCAGTTTCCAGCAAACGTGCGCCGCCGATGAACTGTACCGTCATCGCGCCAACGAAGGCGACCAGCAGGCTAAGGCTCGCCAGCCAGACCAGTAACCGGCTTTGATAGCGGGCAAACAGCATATCGTTGAGGGTTACGGCATTATAGCGTCGCGCCAGAATAGCGAATTTCTTACCGAGAATACCCAGCGAAAGCCAAACGGCAGGTAGCTGGATCATCGCCAGCAACACCCAGCCCAGCCCGTATTTATATGCCGCACCGGGACCACCAATAAAGGAGCTTGCGCTAATGTAGGTTGCGGTTAGCGTCATGGCCAATACGACCCCGCCCATCGAGCGGCTGCCGAGGAAATATTCATTCAGGAAAGTGCCGGTCGTACGTTTTCTCATGGCGTAAACAGAGAGACCGAACACCACCAGAAGATAGGCAACCAGCGGCAAAATCACTTCAAGCTGCATCGTCATCCTCCAGCGGAATGTCGCGATAGATAAACTTCACCATCGCCCAGCACAGTACTATGAAAACCAGCGGCGTAAGCAGGCAGGCCATTTCGAACCAGTGCGGTAAGCCGGTAAAACCCAGCGTTGAATCTGGTAAGTAAGCGGCCACTAACCATGTAGCAAGATATAAAAGGGTCAGCCACAGCGCCCAGCGCGCCTCTTTATGGGCCTGAACAAAACGAGCGTCCATTTTTTGTCCCTTGTGGATAAAGAAAGCGAGGATTGTACCTTATGGCACGTACGGGAGGGGAGAAAAACAAAAGGCCGGAATTTCCGGCCTTTTCGGTTAACGCGTGCTTACTTTTCCTGAAGTCCGAGTTTTTTCTCCAGGTAGTGGATGTTGGTTCCACCGTGCTGGAAGTGCTCGTCATTCATGATGCGGATCTGCAGATCAACGTTGGTTTTGATACCGTCGATGATCAGTTCCTGCAATGCGTTTTTCATACGGGCAATTGCCACGTCGCGGTTTTCACCGTAGCAAATCAGCTTACCGATCATTGAGTCATAGTACGGAGGTACAGTGTAGCCTGCGTAAATATGAGATTCCCAGCGTACACCAAAGCCACCCGGCGCGTGGAAACGCGTGATTTTGCCCGGGCTTGGCAGGAAGGTGTTCGGGTCTTCGGCGTTGATACGGCATTCTACCGCATGGCCTTTAACCACAACCTCGTCCTGCTTGATGGATAGCGGTTGGCCAGCAGCAATACGCAACTGTTCTTTGATCAGGTCAACGCCAGTGATCATCTCAGTGACCGGGTGTTCAACCTGAATACGGGTGTTCATTTCAATGAAGTAGAACTCACCGTTTTCGAACAGGAACTCGAAAGTACCTGCCCCGCGATAGCCGATATCAACACACGCTTTGGCACAACGCTCGCCGATGTAGCGACGCAGTTCCGGGGTGATACCCGGCGCAGGTGCTTCTTCGACGACTTTCTGGTGACGGCGCTGCATGGAGCAGTCACGTTCAGCCAGATAAATCGCGTTACCCTGACCGTCAGCCAGCACCTGAATTTCGATGTGGCGTGGGTTTTCCAGGTATTTCTCCATGTAGACCATGTCGTTGTTGAAAGCTGCTTTCGCTTCCGCTTTGGTCATGGAGATGGATTGCGCCAATTCGGCATCACTGCGCACGACGCGCATACCGCGTCCGCCGCCGCCGCCGGAGGCTTTGATGATTACCGGATAGCCGATGCGTTTGGCATGAGCGCGGTTAGCGTCCATGTCGTCGCCCAACGGGCCGTCAGAACCTGGAACGGTCGGTACGCCAGCTTTCTTCATCGCAGTAATCGCGGACACTTTGTCACCCATCAGACGGATGGTGTCAGCTTTCGGGCCGATGAAGATAAAACCAGAACGTTCGACCTGTTCAGCGAAGTTGGCGTTCTCAGAGAGGAAGCCATAGCCCGGGTGGATTGCCACTGCGCCGGTGATTTCAGCAGCACTAATGATTGCCGGGATGTTCAGATAGCTTTTAACGGACGGAGCCGGGCCAATACAGACCGTCTCATCCGCCAGCAATACGTGTTTTAAATCGCGATCCGCGCTTGAGTGCACAGCGACAGTCTTGATGCCCAGTTCTTTACAGGCACGAAGAATACGCAAGGCAATCTCGCCGCGGTTAGCGATGACAATTTTATCCAACATGTTCGCCTCGTTATTCGATGACGACCAGCGGCTCGTCAAATTCTACCGGTTGACCACTTTCTACCAGAATCGCTTTCACTACGCCGGATTTGTCGGCTTCGATCTGGTTCATCATTTTCATGGCTTCAACGATGCACAGGGTATCGCCCGCATTGACTTTCTGGCCGATTTCGATGAACGCTTTCGCGTCTGGGCTCGGGGTGCGGTAGAACGTACCAACCATTGGGGAGCGTACGATGTGACCACTGATTTCCGCTGCTGCCGGCGCTTCCATACTTGGAGTGGCAGTCTGTGCAACAGCGTTAGACAGAGCTGGCTGCTGCATCACTGGTGCAGCATAAGCCTGTTGCATCATTGGAAAACTTGCAGCTGGCGCTGCACGGCTGATGCGTACAGACTCTTCGCCTTCAGAAATTTCCAGTTCGGAGATGCCTGATTCTTCAACCAGCTCGATCAGTTTTTTAATCTTACGAATATCCATGAGTGGGTTCCGTACTCTTTGTTTAGTGAGATTGTGACAGGCGTTTTACCGCCGTCTGTATAGCATTTTTATAACAGTGAGTGACAAGATGCCACGCATCTCTGGCGTTGCACTGCGTGCTGCGGCCATTATATGAGATTGCCAGACTTGTTAGTCATTGTGCGGCTATCTTCTGCCATTTTCGGGTAAAAGACAAAATATACCTTCAATATGCGATTGTCACCCTTTCTGCGCTGTAAAAACGCTACCGGGGAGAGCAAAGGCGCACATTATAACTATTTCGTAGCAATTGGCAGCTAAATACTGGTCTTATCAGGGAAGATAATCAACCGCTGGCATGTAAAGAACATGGGTTCGTCCGTGTTTTGCAACGTACTGCACATAACGTGAAACTACCGCCACCACTGGCGAAACTTCTTGTAGCGGCTGGCTAACAGCGCCGCTGCAAGTGCGGCATAAATAATCGGTTGCGGGGAGATAATTTTTACCGACCACAAATAATGTATGGGTGCCAGGATCGCCACAAGATAGACGAAGTTGTGCAGATACTGCCAATATTTACCCAGTTTTCGCTGGGCTGCCTGTGTAGAGGTTAAGGCGAGGGAGAATAATATGACCCAGCTGACAATGCCCAGCATCAAATAAGGTCGCGTGATTAATTCCCGTCCTAACAGCGCCAGATTATTAATACCCAACTCGAGGAGTGCGTAGCTGGTTAAATGCAGCGTCGCCCAGGCGAAACACCATAGCCCTAACAGGCGGCGAGTGCGTATCAATAATGGCTGTTTAGCGTAGCGCGCCAACGGCGCGACCAGCAAGGTAGCCAGTAAGAATTTCAGAGCTGTCCGACCGGTAAAGTGCTGAATGTCTTTGACCGGATCGGCGCTCAGTCCCCCATGATTTACCGCCCAAAATAGCCAGAGAAACGGTAAAAGTCCGGCAAGATGCAGGCAAACTTTCAGCCAGGTAATCTGTTTTGCAGTCAGGCGCACTTAAAAATTCTCCCGCAGATCGAGACCTCGGTACAGAGCAGCAACGTCCTTTGCATAGCCATTAAACAGCAGTGTGGGCTGGCGCTGTACATCCAGTATGCCGCCCGCGCCGATGAAGCGTTCAGTCGCTTGTGACCAGCGGGGATGATCGACATGAGGATTCACATTGGCATAAAAACCGTATTCATCGGACGCAGCCATATTCCAGGTGGTTGGCGGGCGTTCACGCGTCAGTTTAATACTGACGATCGACTTAATGCCTTTAAACCCGTATTTCCATGGCACCGTTAAGCGAATAGGGGCACCATTTTGTGGCGGAAGTGCCTTGCCATACACGCCCACGGTAAGCAGCGTGAGCGGATGCATGGCCTCATCCAGACGTAGCCCTTCAACATAAGGATATTTTAACCCACCGCCAATAAAGCGATCTTTCTGCCCCGGCATCTCTTCAGGGGCGTAGCGTGTTTCGAACGCGACATATTTTGCATTGCTGGTGGGTTCAACCAGCGCTAGCAGTTTATGTAAAGGAAAACCAATCCACGGCACCACCATTGACCAGGCTTCCACGCAGCGCATTCGATATATACGTTCTTCCAGTGGGAAGCGGGTGGTTAAGTCATCATGATCGAGCGTCAACGGTTTAGCGACTTCACCGCTGATTTTCAGCGTCCAGGGATCGGTTTTCAGACTGCCGGCATTGGCTGCAGGATCGGCTTTGTCGAGGCCGAACTCGTAGAAGTTGTTATAGCCAGAAACCTTATCTTCTGGTGTTAAAGGAAGCGTATTTTGCCAGACTGCCGGCTTGCTGAATTCAAGGGGTTTACCGGCAGGCGCGGGCGGACGGTCATTGCCTTTAAACCAGCTCAGAAGATCGGCCTCGGCAGAAAAGGGCAAAGACAACGCGGCGGCGCTGATACCCAGCGCTTTCAACACCTGGCGGCGCTGCATAAAAAAAGCCGACTCGGCTGTTACATCGGCTTCAGTGAATGGACGTATTTTCTTCATAACGGACTCCCGACATACGCGCAAAGGCTCATACTGGCGCGTAGTTACTATGGCAGGGAGTCCGTCAATGTGCAGATAAATTTAGTTAATTAAATGTAAATTTGTATCTGCGAATTGTTTTATTTCACCTTCACCAGCGTACGGCCTTGCACCTGGTTATTGATGATGGCATCGGCGAACTTCGGTGCATCGGCAAGCGTGATTTCTGTCGCTGCCTGGGTATAGAACGACTCTGGCAGGTCGTTAACCAGACGTTGCCAGGCCTGTGCACGACGAGCCGGAGGCGTCATCACGGAGTCGACGCCCTGTAAGCGCACGTTGCGCAGAATAAACGGCATCACCGTGGTGGGCAGCGCAAAACCGCCAGCCAGACCACAGGCGGCAACACAACCACCATAGTTCATCTGCGCCAGTACTTTTGCCAGCACTTTGTCGCCAACGGTATCAATGGCACCCGCCCACAGTTGCTTTTCCAGCGGACGAGATTCAGCAAACTCATCACGGCCCAGAATGCGGTTGGCTCCCAGGCTTTTCAGGTAGTCGTGAGTGCTTTCGCGGCCTGATACTGCCGCAACCTGGTAACCCAGTTTGTGCAGCAGCGCAACGGCAGTACTGCCTACACCACCGCTGGCACCGGTGACGACGATTTCGCCGTCTTCCGGGCGGATACCGGCATCTTCAAGCGCCATGACGCACAGCATCGCGGTAAAACCGGCGGTGCCAATGACCATGGCTTTGCGACCGTCCAGTCCTTTTGGCAGCGCAACCAGCCAATCGCCTTTAACACGCGCGCGTTCGGCCAGCCCACCCCAATGATTCTCACCCACGCCCCATCCGGTCAGTAAGACTTCCTGGCCTGCATGAAAACGAGGATCTTCACTTGCGCGTACGGTACCGGCGAAATCGATACCAGGAATCATCGGAAAATTGCGGATAATTTTACCCTTGCCGGTGATGGCGAGGGCATCTTTATAGTTCAGGCTCGACCAGTGAACATCCACCGTCACATCGCCTTCAGGTAGCTGATTTTCGTCGAGGGGTTGAACGGATGCGAGGGTTTTTCCGTCCTGCTGTTCTAAGATCAAAGCCTGCATAACCTGTCCTCAATTCATATAGTGGATTGGAAAATTATCTGTGAAGACTATACTCGCTAATTAAAACATGATGCCGATTCTGCGCAATAAATTGCCAGATATACCTGATTTGGTAGTATGCCCACATTGTTTGTGTAAATTGACGGATTTCGCGTTCAGTTTTGCATTTTCGTGTCGCTTTTTCACTTTCACACCTGATTCATCACTGTCGGAGTTAACACAAGGATGCGATTAACGACGAAATTTTCAGCCTTTGTCACGCTGCTTACCGGGTTAACGATTTTCGTGACGCTGATAGGTTGCTCGCTGAGTTTCTATAACGCTATTCAATATAAGTTCACCACCCGCGTCCATGCCGTCGCGACGGCGATCGATACCCATCTGGTCACCCGGGATGTCGTGTCCTTAACGCCGCAAATTGATGAATTGATGATTTCGGTTGATATCGTCCGTATTGAATTGCTTCAGGGTGACAGCGTTGTTTATAGCCATTCCCGAACCAGCAGCTACCGACCGGCGGGGACAAATAACCTTTATCGCGATCTCACCGTGCCATTGATCAAGCATCCGGGGATGTCGCTGCGCATGGTTTACCAGGATCCGATGGGCAACTATTTCCATTCGTTGATGACCACGGCACCGCTCACGCTATCGATAGGCTTTATCATCCTGATGCTGTTTTTGTCGGTGCGTTGGCTTCAACGTCAGCTTTCCGGGCAAGAACTACTGGAGATTCGTTCAACGCGGATCCTCAACGGTGAACGCGGGCCAAACGTTCGGGGAACGGTCTATGAGTGGCCAGCGCGTACCAGTAGTGCGCTCGACATGCTACTGACCGAAATTCAAAATGCTCGTGAGCAACGCAGCAGGCTGGATACGCTAATTCGCTCCTATGTTGCCCAGGATACAAAAACGGGGCTGAGCAACCGCTTGTTCTTTGATAACCAACTGGCGACGCTGCTGGAAGATCAGGAAAAAGTCGGCTCGCATGGTGTGGTGATGATGGTTCGTCTGCCGGACTTTACGCTGCTACGCGAGAGCTGGGGTATTACCCAGGCGGAAGAACAAATTTCAACGCTTATCAATTTGTTGTCTACCTTTATGATGCGCTACCCGGGCGCACTGTTAGCGCGTTACCACCGAAGCGATTTTGCCATCCTGCTGCCACACCGCACGTTAAAAGAAGCGGAAAGCATTGCCGGGCAACTCTTGAAAGCGGTGGATGCACTTCCTGCTAACAAAATGATCGATCGTGCCGATATGGTTCATATTGGCATTTGTGTCTGTCGCAGCGGTCAATCGACTGAACAAGTTATGGATCATGCCGAAGCAGCCACCCGGAATTCAGTATTACAAGGCGGGAACAGTTGGTCGGTGTATGACGACTCTCTGCCGGAAAAAGGCCGGGGCAATGTGCGCTGGCGAACGCTGATTGAGCAGATGCTCAGTCGGGGCGGGCCGCGAATTTATCAAAAACCTGCCGTAACGCGTGAAGGGCGGGTGCACCATCGCGAACTTATGTGCCGTATTTTCGATGGCAGCGAAGAGGTCATCTCGGCGGAATATATGCCGATGGTGCTGCAATTTGGTCTGGCGGAAGAGTATGACCGTCTGCAGTTAAGCCGTCTCATCCTGCTTTTGGGTTACTGGCCGCAGGAAAATCTGGCGATGCAGACGACGGTTGAATCGCTTATTCGTCCACGTTTTCAGCGTTGGCTGCGAGATACGCTGATGCAGTGCGAAAAATCGCTACGTAAACGCATAATTATTGAACTTGCTGAGGCGGATGTTTGTCAACACATCAGCCGGTTACAACCGGTTATCCGATTAATGGATGCGCTTGGCGTACGTATCGCCGTTACGCAGGCCGGTTTAACGTTGGTGAGTACCAGCTGGATCAAAGAGCTAAATGTCGAATTGTTGAAGCTTCATCCCAGTCTGGTGAGAAACATCGATAAGCGAACGGAAAATCAGTTGCTGGTTCAGAGCCTGGTAGAGACGTGTACCGGAACGCCAACACAGGTTTATGCCACGGGAGTTCGTTCGCGCAGCGAGTGGCATACCCTGACAGAACGTGGAGTCGCGGGTGGGCAGGGTGATTTTTTTGCCGCATCACAGCCACTTGACACAAACGTGAAAAAATATTCGCAAAGATACTCGGTTTAACCTGCCGTTTAATTTGTTTTCACGTAGAATAACGCGCGCTGTGCCTTCTGGGGGTGTGCTTGTCTGCTCGCCAGGTTGTAACAGCAAACATGCAGGTGAATGACCTTTGACAGGTTGCAAACAAAAGCGAGGACTGCTGCTGAGTTTTTCAGCCCTGATGGACTCAGGCCGGTTTTGTAACAAAGGAAACGAACTGCACTAATTTTCACCGTAGCAGATGATTTTTGCGCCTTGTCGCTGCTGCGTGTGGTTGGTAAAGTAAGCGGATTTTGTTTTCCGCCCCAGCTTTCAGGATTATCCCTTAGTATGTTGAAAAAATTTCGTGGCATGTTTTCCAATGACCTGTCCATTGACCTGGGTACCGCGAATACCCTTATTTATGTAAAAGGACAAGGCATCGTATTGAATGAGCCTTCCGTTGTGGCCATTCGTCAGGATCGTGCCGGTTCGCCGAAAAGCGTGGCTGCAGTAGGTCATGATGCGAAGCAGATGCTGGGTCGTACGCCGGGCAATATCGCTGCAATTCGCCCAATGAAAGATGGCGTTATCGCTGACTTCTTCGTGACTGAAAAAATGCTCCAGCACTTTATCAAACAAGTGCACAGCAACAGCTTCATGCGCCCAAGCCCGCGCGTACTGGTGTGTGTACCGGTTGGAGCAACTCAGGTTGAACGCCGTGCCATCCGTGAATCCGCTCAGGGTGCAGGTGCACGCGAAGTGTTCCTGATCGAAGAGCCGATGGCGGCAGCGATCGGTGCGGGCCTGCCAGTTTCTGAAGCAACCGGCTCAATGGTTGTCGATATCGGTGGTGGTACCACTGAAGTCGCCGTTATCTCTCTGAACGGCGTAGTTTACTCCTCCTCTGTGCGTATTGGTGGTGACCGCTTCGACGAAGCCATCATTAATTATGTTCGCCGTAACTACGGCTCTCTGATCGGTGAAGCTACCGCGGAACGTATTAAGCACGAAATCGGTTCTGCTTATCCTGGCGACGAAGTACGCGAGATCGAAGTTCGCGGTCGTAACCTGGCAGAAGGTGTTCCACGTGGCTTTACCCTGAACTCTAACGAGATCCTGGAAGCGCTGCAGGAACCCCTGACCGGTATCGTAAGCGCGGTGATGGTTGCACTGGAACAGTGTCCGCCAGAACTGGCATCTGACATCTCAGAACGCGGTATGGTCCTGACCGGCGGCGGTGCGCTGCTGCGTAACCTTGACCGTCTGTTAATGGAAGAGACCGGTATTCCAGTTGTTGTTGCCGAAGATCCGCTGACCTGTGTGGCTCGCGGTGGCGGTAAAGCACTGGAAATGATCGATATGCACGGCGGCGACTTGTTCAGCGAAGAGTAATCGGATGCAGGAAGGGTAGCCATGGGTTGCTCTTCCGCTCTGATGCGAGAATACGCATAGACTATGAAGCCAATTTTTAGCCGTGGCCCGTCGCTACAGATTCGCCTTATTCTGGCGGTGCTGGTGGCGCTCGGCGTTATTATTGCCGACAGCCGCTTGGGTACGTTTAGCCAAATCCGAACGTACATGGATACCGCCGTCAGTCCTTTCTACTTTATCTCTAATGGTCCCCGTGAATTACTCGACGGCGTGTCGCAAACGCTGGCTTCTCGTGACCAACTCGAACTTGAAAACCGGGCGTTGCGTCAGGAACTGCTGCTGAAAAACAGTGAACTGCTGATGCTGGGGCAATATAAACAGGAGAACGCGCGTTTGCGTGAGCTGCTGGGATCGCCGCTGCGCCAGGACGAACAAAAAATGGTGACGCAGGTCATCTCAACGGTTAACGATCCTTACAGCGATCAGGTTGTGATCGACAAAGGGAGTGTTAACGGCGTTTATGAAGGTCAGCCGGTCATCAGCGATAAAGGTGTCGTGGGCCAGGTCGTTGCGGTGGCAAAACTGACCAGCCGCGTACTGCTGATTTGTGACGCGACGCATGCACTGCCAATCCAGGTATTGCGTAACGATATCCGTGTGATTGCTGCCGGTAACGGCTGCACGGACGATCTTCAGCTCGAACACCTGCCGGCTAATACTGACATTCGCGTTGGCGATGTGCTGGTTACCTCCGGTCTGGGTGGGCGTTTCCCTGAAGGCTATCCAGTCGGTGTCGTTTCCTCTGTGAAGTTGGATACCCAGCGCGCATACACCGTGATTCAGGCGCGTCCGACGGCGGGTTTACAGCGTTTGCGTTATCTTCTGCTGCTATGGGGAGCCGATCGCAATGGCGCTAACCCGATGACGCCAGAAGAAGTGCATCGTGTTGCTAATGAACGTCTGATGCAAATGATGCCGCAAGTCCTGCCAGCACCGGATGCCATGGGGCCGCCTGCGCCAGTTCCTGCTCCGGCGACAGGCGTAACGCCGGTTCCTGCAACAACCACGCCGTCACAACCTGCTCCGCGTAAGCCGGGAGGGCAGTAAGTGGCAAGTATCCGTCACCAGGGACGTTGGGTCATTTGGCTCTCGTTCCTAATTGCATTTCTGCTGCAAGTCATGCCCTGGCCGGACGAGATCCTCGTTTTCCGGCCAAACTGGGTGCTGCTCATTCTGCTGTACTGGATCCTGGCGCTGCCGCATCGCGTAAATGTGGGAACAGGATTTGTCGTGGGTGCCATACTGGATCTCATTAGTGGCTCTACGCTTGGTGTGCGGGCATTGTCGATGAGTATCATTGCTTATCTGGTCGCACTGAAATTCCAGCTCTTCCGTAACCTCGCGCTCTGGCAGCAGGCGCTGGTGGTCATGTTGTTATCACTGGTCGTGGATATTATTGTTTTCTGGGCCGAGTTTTTAGTGATCAACGTCTCTTTCAGACCTGAAGTGTTCTGGAGTAGTGTAGTAAATGGTGTGCTTTGGCCATGGCTATTCTTACTAATGCGTAAAGTTCGCCAGCAGTTTGCGGTGCAATAAGGTTGATATGAATACTCTGTATCTTGCTTCAGGTTCCCCACGTCGTCAGGAACTGTTGGCTCAGCTTGGCGTAACATTCGAACGATTGGTTCCTGGAATTGAGGAGCAGCGGCACCCGCAGGAAAGCGCCCAGCAGTATGTTGTTCGCCTGGCGCGTGAAAAAGCGCAAGCGGGCGTAGCACTGGCTGAGCGCGATTTACCTGTGCTGGGGGCGGATACCATTGTTATCCTTAATGGCGAAGTGCTGGAAAAACCACATGATGCCGACCATGCAGCAGCGATGCTGCACAAACTGTCAGGCAAAACGCATCAGGTCATGACGGCTGTCGCATTAGCCGATCGCCAGCACAGCCTGGACTGTCTGGTGGTGACGGAAGTGACATTCAGAGCACTAACAGATGAGGACATCGCCGGTTATGTTGCCAGCGGTGAGCCTATGGATAAAGCAGGTGCATACGGTATTCAAGGGTTGGGTGGCTGTTTTGTCAGGAAGATAAATGGCAGCTATCACGCCGTAGTCGGCTTACCGCTGGTAGAAACGTATGAGTTGCTGAGCAATTTTAACGCACTGCGTGAGAAAAGGGATAAACATGACGGCTGAATTGTTGGTAAACGTAACGCCATCGGAAACGCGGGTGGCGTACATTGATGGCGGTATTCTGCAGGAAATTCATATTGAACGTGAGGCGCGACGCGGAATCGTAGGCAATATCTACAAAGGTCGTGTAAGTCGTGTACTTCCGGGTATGCAGGCGGCTTTTGTAGATATTGGGCTGGATAAAGCCGCATTTCTCCACGCATCAGACATCATGCCGCATACCGAATGCGTAGCGGGTGAAGAACAAAAACAGTTCACTGTGCGCGATATCTCCGAACTGGTGCGTCAGGGGCAAGACCTGATGGTACAGGTGGTGAAAGATCCTCTGGGCACGAAGGGCGCACGTCTGACGACAGATATCACGCTTCCTTCCCGTTATCTTGTCTTTATGCCTGGCGCCTCGCACGTGGGGGTTTCTCAGCGAATCGAGAGCGAAACCGAACGCGAACGCCTGAAAAAGGTGGTGGCGGATTACTGCGATGAGCAGGGCGGATTCATCATTCGCACGGCGGCTGAAGGCGTATGTGAAGAAGATCTGGCCTCTGATGCCGCTTACCTTAAGCGCGTCTGGACGAAGGTCATGGAGCGTAAGAAGCGCCCTCAAACGCGCTACCAGATGTATGGTGAATTGGCGCTGGCACAGCGCGTTCTGCGTGATTTTGCCGATGCTCAGTTAGACCGAATTCGCGTCGATTCCCGTCTGACTTATGAAGCATTGTTGGAATTTACTGCGGAATATATCCCGGAGATGACCAGCAAGCTGGAACACTATAGTGGACGCCAACCGATTTTCGATCTCTTCGACGTTGAGAATGAAATCCAACGTGCGCTGGAGCGCAAGGTTGAGCTGAAATCCGGTGGTTATTTGATTATCGATCAAACTGAAGCCATGACCACCGTAGATATCAACACGGGTGCATTTGTTGGGCATCGTAATCTCGATGACACTATCTTTAATACTAATATTGAAGCAACGCAGGCCATCGCACGTCAGCTGCGTCTGCGTAATCTGGGCGGCATAATCATTATCGATTTTATCGACATGAATAATGAAGATCACCGCCGCCGGGTGCTGCATTCTCTGGAACAGGCGCTGAGCAAGGATCGCGTAAAAACCAGCATTAACGGTTTTTCACAGTTGGGCCTGGTAGAGATGACACGTAAGCGCACGCGTGAGAGCGTGGAGCATGTGCTGTGTAACGAGTGCCCAACCTGCCACGGACGTGGCACGGTGAAAACGGTCGAAACCGTATGCTATGAAATCATGCGTGAAATCGTCCGCGTGCACCATGCTTACGACTCCGATCGTTTCCTGGTGTACGCATCTCCGGCAGTGGCTGAAACCCTGAAAGGGGAAGAGTCGCATGCGCTGGCGGAAGTGGAAATCTTTGTCGGCAAACAGGTCAAAGTACAAGTTGAACCGCTCTATAACCAGGAGCAGTTTGACGTGGTAATGATGTAAATCGTGTAGTGGCACCCGCGCATGTAAGCCGGATAAGGCACAAGCGCCGCCATCCGGCAATATTCACTCAAGGGGTGTGAGTCACATTTTTTGGCAGACAAGGAGAGGCGCGTGAGGCGATTGCCGGGGATTCTACTGCTCACTGGAGCCGCATTCGTTGTCATCGCAGCGCTGCTGGTCAGCGGGCTGCGCCTTGCTCTACCGCATCTCGATAGCTGGCGTCCGACCATTCTGGATAAGATCGAATCTGCCACCGGTATGCCCGTTTCCGCCAGCCAGCTTTCTGCTAACTGGCAAAATTTTGGCCCTACGCTCGAAGCGCGCGATATTCATGCCCAACTGAAAGACGGTGGCGAATTCTCGGTAAAGCGTGTCACGCTGGCGCTGGATGTCTGGCAAAGTTTGCTGCACATGCGCTGGCAGTTTCGCGATCTCACCTTCTGGCAACTGCAGTTGCGCACCAATACACCGATCCAACGTGGCGATAGCGGCGATGGAATTGAAACCAGCCATATCAGCGATCTGTTCCTGCGCCAGTTTGATCATTTTGATCTTCGCGACAGTCAGGTCAGTTTTTTGACCCTGTCAGGCCAGCGAGCAGAACTGGCGATCCCTCAGTTAACCTGGTTGAACGGTAAAAACCGGCATCGTGCTGAAGGCCAGGTCAGCCTCTCCAGCCTGACCGGCCAGCACGGTGTTATGCAGGTGCGTATGGATCTGCGTGATGATGACGGCCTGCTGAATAATGGTCGAGTCTGGCTGCAGGCTGACGACATCGACGTTAAGCCGTGGTTGGGGAAATGGATGCAGGACAATGTTGCGCTGCAAACCGCGCGCTTTAGCCTGGAAGGCTGGATGACGCTCAACAAAGGCGAAATCTCTGGCGGCGATGTCTGGTTGAAAAAGGGCGGCGCAAGCTGGAAGGGAGAGAGCAACATCCACACGTTGTCCGTCGATAACCTGACTGCGCATATCAGCCGTGAGCACTCCGGTTGGTTGTTCGCTATCCCGGATACGCGCATCACGATGGATGACAAACCTTGGCCGAGCGGGGCATTAACGCTGGCCTGGTTCCCCGAGCAGGAAGTGGGGGGCGCTAATAACAAGCGCAGCGACGAATTACGTATTCGCGCCAGTAACCTGGAGTTAGCCGGGTTAGAGGGGCTACGCCCGATGGCCGCTAAGCTATCTCCGGCATTGGGAGATATCTGGCGGGCCACGCAACCGAGCGGCAAGATCAATGTGCTGGCGTTGGATATCCCGTTACAGGCGACCGAAAAAACCCGTTTCCAGTCCTCGTGGACCGATCTGGCGTGGAAACAGTGGAAGCTGTTGCCGGGAGCAGAGCATTTCTCCGGTACGTTGTCTGGCAGCGTGGAAAATGGCGCATTAACGGCCTCCATGAAGCAGGCAAAAATGCCGTATGAAACCGTCTTTCGTGCCCCGCTGGAGATAGAAGATGGTGTGGCAACGCTCAGTTGGCTGAAGAATGAAAATGGCTTTCAGCTAGACGGGCGCAATATTGACGTTAAAGCGAAAGCGGTACATGCGCGTGGCGGTTTTCGTTATCTGCAACCAGCAGGTGATGAGCCGTGGCTGGGGATTCTGGCGGGGATTAGTACTCACGATGGCTCCCAGGCCTGGCGCTATTTCCCGGAAAACCTGATGGGGAAAGAGCTGGTTGATTACCTCAGTGGGGCAATTCAGGGCGGTGAGGCGGATAACGCCACGCTGGTTTATGGTGGTAACCCACATCTGTTCCCGTATCTGCATAACGAAGGTCAGTTCCAGGTGCTGGTGCCGCTGCGTCATGCAAAATTTGCCTTCCAGCCGGACTGGCCCGCACTGACTGACCTCAATATTGAACTGAACTTCATTAACGATGGTCTGTGGATGAAGACGGATAGCGTCAATCTGGGGGGGGTAAAAGCCACAAATCTGACGGCAAATATCCCTGACTACGCAAAAGAAAAACTGCTGATTGATGCCGACATCAACGGGCCGGGCAAAGCGGTTGGGCCTTATTTCGACGAAACACCGCTGAAAGAGTCGCTTGGTGCCACACTGGAACAGCTGCAAATTGACGGCGATGTGAGTGCTCGCTTACATCTTGATATCCCGTTAGATGGTTCTCTGGTTACGGCCAAAGGCGATGTGAATCTGCGAAATAACAGTCTGTTTATCAAGCCGCTCGACAGCACGCTGAAGAATTTGAACGGTAAATTCAGCTTTATCAACGGCGATCTCAAGAGTGAGCCGATGACGGCGAACTGGTTTAATCAGCCTCTGAATGTCGACTTTTCCACTACCGAGGGTGCAAAAGCTTACCAGGTTGCTGTGAATCTGAATGGCGACTGGCAGCCAACTCGTATGGGGATACTCCCCGCACAGGTGAATGATGCCTTAAGCGGCAGTATGGCGTGGAACGGTAAGGTTGGCATTGACCTGCCATATCATGCCGGAGCGACCTACAACATTGAGCTGAAAGGTGACCTGAAAAATGTAAGTAGTCACTTACCTGCTCCGTTAAACAAGGTAGCCGGCGAGTCGCTGCCGGTTAATGTTAAGGCTGAGGGCAACCTGCGCAGCTTCGATCTGACCGGTAACGCCGGAAGCAGGAACCACTTTAACAGCCGCTGGTTGCTGAATCAGAAACTGACGCTTGATCGCGCTATCTGGACTTCGGAAAGCCGTACCGTGCCAGCGCTTCCTGACCAGCAGGGTATTGAACTTAATCTTCCGCCCATGGACGGTGCGCAATGGCTGGCATTGTTCCAGAAAGGCGCGGCGGATAACGTCGGAAGTAATGCGAACTTCCCGCAGCGTATTGCGGTGCGCACGCCTTCTTTATCATTGGGCGGCCAGCAGTGGAATAACCTGAGCATAGTGTCTGAACCTGGGCTTAATGGTACCAGCGTACGGGCGCAGGGGCGTGAAATTAACGCCACATTGGCTATGCGCAATAATGCTCCGTGGCTTGCCAATATCAAGTACCTGTATTTCAACCCGAGCGCTGCAACGTCATCGCCCAATACAACGCCAGCCTCGCCGTTCTCTGCCATCAATAACATCAGCTTCCGTGGCTGGCCGGATGCGCAGATACGTTGCGAAGAGTGCTGGATGTGGGGGCAAAAATATGGGCGCATTGATGCCGATGTCGCGATAAAAGGTGACACATTAACGTTGAGCAACGGTCTACTGGATACCGGGTTTGCCCGACTGACCGCCGATGGCGAATGGGTCAATGTGCCGGGCAAGGAGCGTACATCACTGAAAGGAAAGCTGAATGGCAACAAGATTGATGCAGCCGCGGGTTTCTTTGGCGTATCTACCCCGATTCGTAACTCTTCCTTTAACGTCGAGTACGATCTGCACTGGCGTAATCCGCCCTGGGACCCAGATGAAGCTTCACTGAATGGTATTTTGCGCACCCGTTTAGGCAAAGGTGAATTGACTGAACTTAGCACCGGACATGCGGGACAACTGTTACGTCTGCTGAGCTTTGATGCGCTCTTGCGTAAACTGCGTTTTGATTTTAGCGATACGTTCAGTGAAGGTTTTTATTTTGACTCTATCCGCAGTACGGCGTGGATCAAAGATGGTGTGATGCACACTGATGATACGCTGGTGGATGGTCTGGAAGCTGATATCGCCATGAAAGGTTCGGTGAATCTGGTGCGTCGCGAACTGGATATGGAAGCCGTTGTCGCACCAGAAATTTCTGCCACCGTCGGGGTGGCCGCGGCGTTTGCCGTCAACCCGATTGTCGGCGCGGCGGTATTTGCCGCCAGTAAAGTTCTGGGGCCGCTGTGGAGCAAAGTTTCAATTCTGCGCTATCGCATTACCGGTCCGGTCGATAAGCCACAGATTAACGAAGTTCTGCGCCAGCCGCGCAAAGAAAGCCAGCAATGATTTGACGGGGACGAGTAATTGCCCCAATCTCAACAGAGAACTTCTACCGCAGTCCGTAGGCCGGATAAGGCGTTTACGCCGCCATCCGGGCATTGAAGCGCCTGATGGCGACGCTGGCGCGTCTTATCAGGCCTACAACAGTAACTAATGAGTAGCAAAACGATGAGTCTGAACCTGGTAAGTGAACAATTGCTAGCGGCGAATGGCCTGAAACATCAGGATCTGTTCGCCATCCTGGGCCAACTGGCCGAACGCCGTCTTGATTACGGCGATCTGTATTTTCAGTCGAGCTACCACGAATCCTGGGTTTTAGAAGACCGCATCATTAAAGATGGTTCTTACAATATTGATCAGGGCGTTGGCGTGCGTGCCATCAGCGGCGAAAAAACAGGGTTTGCCTACGCGGACCAAATAAGCCTGCTGGCGCTGGAGCAAAGTGCTCATGCCGCGCGTACTATCGTGCGTGACAGCGGTGATGGCAAAGTAAAAACGCTGGGTGCGGTAGAGCATCAGGCACTCTACACCTCGGTTGATCCATTACAGAGCATGAGCCGGGAAGAGAAACTGGATATTCTGCGTCGTGTGGACAGCGTTGCGCGTGCCGCCGACAAGCGTGTGCAGGAAGTGACGGCGAGCCTGACCGGTGTGTATGAGCTGATTCTGGTTGCAGCGACGGATGGAACACTGGCGGCAGATGTTCGTCCTCTGGTACGACTGTCCGTCAGCGTGCAGGTAGAAGAAGACGGCAAACGCGAGCGTGGTGCCAGCGGTGGCGGCGGTCGCTTCGGTTATGACTACTTCCTCGCCTCCCTTGATGGCGAAGTTCGTGCTGACGCATGGGCGAAAGAAGCCGTACGTATGGCGCTGGTCAATCTCTCTGCGGTAGCCGCGCCAGCGGGCACGTTGCCGGTGGTACTCGGCGCTGGCTGGCCTGGCGTTCTGCTGCATGAAGCGGTCGGTCATGGTCTGGAAGGTGACTTTAATCGCCGTGGCACTTCGGTATTCAGCGGTCATATGGGTGAGCTGGTGGCGTCAGAATTGTGCACCGTCGTTGATGATGGCACGATGGCAGATCGTCGTGGTTCAGTAGCCATTGATGACGAAGGAACGCCGGGTCAGTACAACGTGCTGATTGAAAACGGTATTCTGAAAGGCTATATGCAGGACAAACTGAATGCGCGCCTGATGGGCGTGGCGCCAACGGGTAACGGTCGCCGTGAATCTTATGCGCACCTGCCGATGCCGCGTATGACCAACACCTATATGCTGCCGGGGAAATCCACGCCGCAGGAGATCATCGAGTCTGTCGAATACGGTATTTATGCGCCTAACTTTGGCGGCGGCCAGGTGGATATCACTTCCGGGAAATTCGTGTTCTCTACCTCCGAAGCGTATCTGATTGAAAACGGTAAAGTGACCAAACCGGTGAAAGGCGCGACGCTGATTGGCTCCGGTATTGAAGCGATGCAGCAGATTTCGATGGTGGGCAACGACCTGAAACTGGATAACGGAGTGGGTGTTTGCGGTAAAGAAGGACAGAGTCTGCCGGTTGGCGTGGGCCAGCCGACGCTGAAGGTGGATAACCTGACCGTAGGTGGCACCGCGTAACATCATGATGTAAGCCCGATAAGCACCCGTGCTATCGGGCATCTTGCCGGATGCGGCGTCAACGCCTTATCCGGCCTGGACTTTTTTACTTCTCTTTTCCCCGACCGTACATTCCCTGAAACAGTTGCGCCACATCGACAAAATAATCGGTCAGATAGTTAATCACCACCTGCACCTTGAGCGGCAGCTTATCCTTTTCGGTATACAACGCATACACCGGACGTGGATCTGACTGGTAGCGGGGGAGCAGGATCTCCACTTCGCCGCGGTTGATCTCGTTGATCACCCACATCAGCGGTACATAAGCAATGCCCGCGCCTGCCGCCAGCCAGCGCACCAGCGTCATCGGATCGTTGGTCACAAAACGTCCCTCTGGGATCAGACGGGTAGAAATCCCCTCCGGGGCAATTAATTCGAACTCATTATCCGGGCGAACACTGTATTCCAACCACGAATGATTGCTGAGATCGGCGGGTTTCTCCGGAACACCAAACTGGGCGAGATAACTTTTTGCCGCGCAGACCACCATCGGCATAGCTCCCAGACGACGCGAAAAAAGGCTGGAGTCCTGCAGGGCGCCCACGCGGATAACCACGTCCAGACCGTCGGCAATCAGGTCGGGTGCTGGTATTCCCGTCACCAGATTTACCGTCAGTCCAGGATACTCTTTGAGCATTTTTGCGGTCAATCCGGCGAGGACATTTTGTGCCATGGTTGAAGAACAACCAATGCGTAGCGTGCCGATGGGCGTGTTGTTAAAAGCATACAGTTGCTCGTGAACATCCTGCGCTTCGTGCAGCATGCGACGGCAACCCTGATAATAAATTTTACCCGCCTCGGTAAGCCCAATGCTGCGTGTGCTGCGGTTTAGCAGCTTAACCTGCAACTCATCTTCCAGTTTGGATACCGTCTGGCTTATCGATGAAACGCTCATTTGCAACTGTCTTGCGGCGGCGGTGAAAGAGCCCAGTTCGACAACTTTGGCGAACACCGACATTCGTTTTAATCGTTCCATTGTTCACTCTGGCTTAAAAGTGATTTAGATCACATAATATAGATAACAGCATAACAGTTACGCTAATATATTATTATTCAAATAACAGCTATGTCGCTCTCGCCTGGCTCATCCTTGCCCTTCTCTGCGGTGACATACGCTAGAAAATCTATCACCTGCACTCTCTTAAGCTACCAAGGTCAACATGAGTCTGTTTCCCGTTATCGTGGTGTTTGGTCTGTCCTTCCCACCGATTTTTTTCGAATTGCTTTTGTCACTGGCGATTTTCTGGCTGGTGCGCCGGGTGTTAGTTCCGACTGGCATCTATGATTTTGTCTGGCATCCGGCTCTGTTTAACACCGCGCTGTATTGCTGCCTGTTCTATTTAATATCGCGCCTGTTCGTTTGAGGTTGAAGTGAAAACACTAACAAAAAAACTCTCCCGTACGGCTATAACTCTCGTACTGGTCATTCTGGCCTTTATCGCTATTTTCCGCGCATGGGTCTATTACACCGAGTCACCGTGGACGCGTGATGCACGTTTTAGTGCTGATGTCGTCGCCATTGCACCGGATGTCGCGGGTCTTATCACCAATGTTAACGTCCATGATAACCAACTGGTGAAAAAGGATCAGGTCCTGTTCACTATCGATCAGCCACGTTATAAAAAAGCCCTCGAACAGGCGGAAGCGGACGTCGCTTATTATCAGGTTCTGGCACAGGAAAAACGCCAGGAAGCCGGTCGTCGTAACCGACTGGGCGTGCAGGCAATGTCTCGTGAAGAGATTGACCAATCAAACAACGTACTGCAAACCGTATTACACCAGTTGGCGAAAGCTCAGGCGACTCGCGATCTGGCAACACTAGATCTCGAACGAACCGTTATTCGAGCGCCGGCAGATGGCTGGGTGACTAACCTGAACGTCTATACCGGTGAATTTATTACCCGCGGATCGACAGCGGTAGCACTGGTAAAGCAGCATTCATTCTATGTACTGGCCTATATGGAAGAGACCAAGCTGGAAGGCGTACGCCCTGGGTATCGCGCTGAGATCACCCCGCTTGGTAGTAATAATGTGTTGAAAGGCACCGTCGATAGCGTGGCGGCAGGCGTGACAAATGCCAGCAGCACACGGGATGCGAAAGGTATGGCAACCATCGATTCCAATCTTGAATGGGTACGTCTGGCGCAGCGTGTGCCGGTGCGTATTCGTCTTGATGAGCAACAGGGAATGATGTGGCCGGCCGGTACTACGGCCACCGTCGTTATTACCGGTAAGCAGGATCGCGATGCCAGTCAGGAGTCGTTCTTCCGTAAAATGGCGCACCGTCTGCGCGAGTTTGGTTAATTGTGATGGGCATTTTCTCCATTGCCAATCAGCATATCCGCTTTGCGGTAAAGCTGGCATGTGCCATTGTACTGGCGTTATTTGTTGGCTTTCATTTCCAGCTTGAGACTCCTCGTTGGGCAGTCCTGACCGCAGCCATTGTGGCGGCAGGCCCAGCCTTTGCCGCCGGTGGAGAACCTTATTCAGGCGCTATCCGCTACCGCGGTATGCTGCGTATTGTTGGGACATTTATTGGCTGTATTGCCGCGCTGATCATTATCATCAGTATGATCCGTGCGCCGCTATTGATGATCCTGGTGTGCTGTATCTGGGCCGGTTTTTGTACCTGGATCTCTTCACTGGTAAAGATCGAAAACTCCTATGCCTGGGGGCTTTCGGGTTACACGGCGCTGATTATCGTCATTACCATTCAGGCGGAGCCTCTGCTGACGCCACAATTTGCGCTCGAACGCTGCAGCGAGATTGTGATGGGGATTGTCTGCGCTATCATCGCCGACCTACTCTTTTCGCCCCGTTCAGTGAAACAGGAGATAGATGTCGAGTTGGACAGCCTTCTGGTGGCGCAATATCAGCTTATGCAGCTGTGTATAAAGCATGGTGATAGCGAAGAGGTGGACAAGGCCTGGGGCACTTTAGTTCGTCGTACGGCGGCGCTGGAAGGTATGCGCAGCAACCTGAACATGGAATCCTCACGCTGGGTGCGCGCCAATCGTAGGCTCAAAGCGTTGAACACACTGTCACTGACGCTTATTACTCAGTCCTGCGAAACCTATCTTATCCAGAATACGCGACCAGAACTGATTACAGATACTTTCCGCGAGTTGTTTGATACACCGGTTGAAACGGTGCAGGACGTACATAAACAACTGAAGCGGATGCGCCGTGTGATTGTCTGGACCGGTGAGCGTGATACGCCAGTGACGATATACAGCTGGGCCGGCGCGGCGACGCGCTACCTGCTGTTGAAACGCGGCGTGGTCAGCAATACCAAAATCAGTGCAATAGAAGAAGAGATCCTGCAGGGCGAGCCGGTGGTGAAAGTGGAATCCGCTGAACGTCACCATGCAATGGTCAACTTCTGGCGTACTACGCTGTCCTGTGTGCTGGGAACCTTATTCTGGTTGTGGACCGGCTGGACATCAGGTAGTGGTGCGATGGTAATGATAGCGGTCGTCACCTCGTTGGCCATGCGTTTGCCTAACCCCCGCATGGTAGCCATCGACTTTATCTATGGCACGCTGGCAGCATTACCGTTGGGGGCGCTCTATTTTTTGGTAATTATCCCCAATACCCAGCAAAGCATGTTATTGCTGTGTCTGAGTCTGGCGGTGCTGGGATTCTTTCTGGGTATCGAGGTGCAAAAGCGGCGTCTGGGCTCAATGGGGGCGCTGGCGAGCACCATTAACATCATCGTGCTGGATAACCCGATGACGTTCCACTTTAGCCAGTTCCTCGACAGTGCACTGGGGCAGATTGTCGGCTGCGTATTGGCGTTTATCGTTATTCTGCTGGTGCGGGATAACTCGCGTGACAGAACAGGTCGTGTGTTGCTTAACCAGTTTGTGTCGGCAGCGGTCTCCGCAATGACCACCAATGTTGTGCGTCGTAAAGAAAATCACCTTCCGGCGTTGTATCAGCAGCTGTTTTTACTGATGAACAAATTCCCCGGCGATCTGGCAAAGTTCCGCCTGGCACTGACGATGATTATTGCTCACCAGCGTTTACGTGATGCGCCTGTACCGGTAAACGACGATTTATCGACGTTTCATCGCCAGCTTCGCCGTACTGCCGATCATGTTATTTCTGCAGTCAATGATGACAAACGCCGACGCTACTTTAGTCAGTTGCTGGAGGAACTTGATATCTACCAGGAAAAATTAACGCTCTGGGAAGCCCCGCCTCAGGTGACGGAACCAGTGAAACGACTCACGGGAATGTTGCACAAATACCAGCATGCACTGACCAGCAATTCATAAATCATCTAACCGGAAGAGGATATTTCTTCCGGTTTCAGTTTTACCGCCCCTGTAATGTCATGATAAACGCGTTCATTAATGTGGAAAGCGGTTCGTCGTACCAGTAGGCATAAAGATCGGCTGGAATAGGGTCATTCAACGGTAAGAAACGAACGCCTGGCCAGTGGATCAATCCGCAGGTTTCTGGCAGCAAAGAGAGGCCCATTCCTGCGCTAACCAGCGCCAGCGCGGTTTGCGGTTCGTTAACCTGGTGGGTAATCAGAGGATAAAATCCTACCTCAACACAGCGGTCATGTACCTGACGGGCGAAATTGCTTTGATTAAATGAAAGCGAAATGATGGGGCGTTCAGCGAGCATCGCCAGTGAGACGCTTTGGTGTTGGCAGAGAGGATCGTGTTCAGGTACGGCGAGAGCAACCGCTTCGCGGGAAATCAATTGGCTACGAATATTCGTCTCGGATTGGGGCAGTACGTTCCGGCTAATCGCGATATCAATCGTCCGGGCATGCAAGGCTTCAATTTGCTGATGTTGGGAAAGCTCCTGCAAGCTCCAGTTTACGTACGGCTGTTGCTTTTTAAAGCCCTTTAGACGCGTAAGCAGCGTCCCCCACAGTGCGCTACCGACTATCCCAATGTTGAAATGTTGATGTTCGCTACGGCCAATCTGTCGCACATAATTGAGGGATTGATCGGTGGTACTCAGGATACGATCGACTTCCGTTTTCAATACCTGCCCGGCTCGCGTGAGAACCACTTTACGGCTGGTACGTTCAAATAGTGTCGTTTCAAGGATCTCTTCCAGTTCTTTAATCTGCATACTCAACGGTGGTTGAGAGATGTTTAACCGGGCCGCGGCCCGGCCAAAGTGCAGCTCGTCAGCGAGAACCTGAAAATAACGCAATGTTCGAAGACGAATTCGGCTATTGGCCTGGAGATCAATCATG
Organism: Citrobacter sp. Igbk 14; assembly: GCF_028069825.1. Taxonomy (NCBI): domain Bacteria; kingdom Pseudomonadati; phylum Pseudomonadota; class Gammaproteobacteria; order Enterobacterales; family Enterobacteriaceae; genus Citrobacter; species Citrobacter sp. Igbk 14. The sequence goes on along the minus strand of NZ_JANEWM010000030.1, from coordinate 14,112 downwards.
CTGGTTACGCGTAAGAGAGGGAGAGAAACGGCATCATGCCGTCCTCCCCAAAGCTTGTCAAACCGCAGCGGATGTCGAGCGGGCGAGACGCTCGGCCTGGCTGCAGGCAACAGCGATAACCAGCGTCAGCAGTAACACACAATAGGCGACAGTTGACGTATTCACCGCCCCCTGCAGACCAAGGTGGCTGTTTACCATGGACGATACGCTGGCAAACAGTAGCGTGCCCACTGTGCCGCACGTCAACAAGGCGGAGATCAAGGTTGGTGAACTGCGGCTCACCTGCAGTGAGCCATAGCTCATCAGGCCGGAGAATAAACCGGAGTTAAAGAAACCAAACACGCCGCACGCTACCAGAATCAGCGTGGTATTGTTGCTGTTGGCAATCAGCGCAATGGAGACCAGACCAATGCTTGCGCAGATCAGCAGGAAAGTGCGCAGCTTCATCCACTTCACGGTGAACTGATTCAGGAACAGGCCAATGGCTTTCGTCACCCAATACACAGTAGTGAACAGCGCGGCATCCTGCGCCTGAAGTGTAAAACGCGATTGCAGGTAGCCCGGTGTCCACATGGTAAAAATGGGTTCAGCCAGCAGGAAAGCAAAGAGAGTAAAACAGATTAAATAGACGGAGATCCCCCAGGGTTCTGACTCTTCCGTTTTCTCGTGTCGCTGCGGCTGCGCAACCTCTGTCGATGGGAAGCGACAACGCAGGGTAAGTGCCAACATCAGCGCGCCCAGACCGCCCATAATCCCATACATCGCAATCCAACTGGCACCCAGTTTAAACATCCAGGCTAACAGTAAAGAAAGGGTTGCTCCGGCAAAGCTGAAAAAGAAATCGGTAAAAATCAGGCTGGAAGAGCGGCTCTTTTCATCGGGATTAATACGGACCACCAGATAACTGCCGATGGTCATAAACACGCCCCCGCAGGCACCAATGCCGGCCACTGCAACGCTAAACAGTGTTAAGGTTGGTTGGATAAAAAGCACGGCGCTGATAATCACGGTGAGCGTTGCAGCAATAACTAATGGTTTTTTCAGCCCCCATTTTTTCATCAGAATGCCGCCAAGCATAATAGGCACAAACATGCCGATGTTCATCAAGGTAAAGACCTGCCCGATAAAGCTGGGGTCTTTATGAAAAGCGGCACACAGTGGCCCAAGCACAATCCCCAGTGTCGACACCAGTGCGCCAACAAAGTAATAGCTCAGGTACGAAACGGCATTGAGATTTGCGCGAGAAAACTGATTGTCTGGCATAACTTTTCTCCAGACGGAGCAGGGCGACCTGTCCGTCTACGGAACCACGATCAGGCGTACTGTTTGAGGAACTGGCTGATCAAACGAATAAAATCTTCGGTCACCATGGCTGCGCATTTCAGCGTTTGTTCATGGGAAAGCTCAACATCACTGAGGCCTTCAGCCATATTCGTGATGGCTGAAACGGCCAGTACTTTCAGGCCACAATGGCGTGCAGCTATCACTTCCGGTACCACCGACATACCGACCACATCGCCGCCCATACGTTGCATCATGCGAATCTCCGCAGCCGTCTCAAAATTAGGGCCAGGATAAGAGACGAAAACCCCTTCATGAAGCGTGATACCCAACTGCTCTGCGGCACCGTGAAGCTGCTGGCGCAGCTCGCGATCGTATGCGTTAGCGAGGCTAAAGAAGCGAGGACCAAAGCGTTCATCGTTCGGCCCGACAAGTGGGGTAGATGGCATGGTGTTGATGTGATCGTTGAGGGCAACCAGACTACCTGCAGGAATATCTACGTTCAGTGAACCCGCGGCGTTGGTACAGAATAAAAATTCGCAGCCCAACAGTTTAAAGGTACGCACGGCATGGGTCATGATGCCCATTCCCAGCCCTTCATAAAAATGCCCACGTCCCTTCATGCAGATGAGGTCGATGCCATAAAGCGTCCCCATCACCACTTCCCCGGCATGGCCGATTACGGTGCTGACCGGAAACCCAGGTAATTGTTGATATGAAAGCGTGGTTTTATTTTCCATGCGATCGGCAAGCGCCCCCAGACCTGACCCAAGTATCAGAGCGATACGTGGATGAAAATTGGGTTTTGCTGCACGCAGAATTTCAGCCGCTTCATACGGGGTATCGTTGACAACAGACATGGACATATCGACTCCAGAGACTATTCAGTTGCAGGCATTTTGTGGAGGCTTCAATTACAAATCCAATATGATAAGTGCGGTTATTAATATGATTTTCATATTGAAAATATCATATCGATATCGGACCTATTATTTTTCAGAACGTTATGGCCAACGTGTTTCATACTGTTTCTGAAACGCAGTCATAGTCTTGCACAAAAATGTGATGTACCTCTCTTTATCTAAACAGTGAACAATTCATTCCTGGCGTATTGCGCACACTGAGGCAGCGCTATACTTAAGACGAGCATTTAGCTGGGGTGATAAACGATGCCTGGACCGCAGGAACATAAAATTTTGCTGGCGGGATACACGGGAAACAGGTTGAGGAAGACCCTGCATATCGGTGGTCTGTAGAGTAACTGGCGTCGGGATGGTGGCTATAGATGAATATCTATACGTTTGATTTTGACGAAATTGAAAATCAGAGTGATTTCTACCGTGAGTTTGCACGTACATTTGGCCTGGCCCGGGAAAAGGTGGTTGATTTAGATTCTTTGTGGGAGGTTGTGGTTGGGGAAGTCTTGCCGTTACCTCTGGAAATCGAATTTGTCCATTTACCGGATAAGTTACGCAGGCGATATGGCGCGCTGATTTTACTGTTCGATGAAGCAGAAGAAGAGCTCGAAGGGCAGTTACGCTTTAACGTTCGCCACTCAAAACAGGCATAAAAAAGCCCCCGGCAGGCGGGGGCAAGTCGTCGGACTAGACGACGAGGGTTTATTTGTACAATTCTGCGGTTGCATGCCAGTGAGCACCTTCACGGAGTTCAGTGACACGATAGCTGCTGGCGCCCGCTTTTTCTGCTTTAGCGGCGATTGCCTGACGCATATCCATTGGTGAGCTACCGATCTGAGACACAGAGATAGTACCCATGGATTGCAGATTCTGTGCTTCTTGCGAGTTCACCTGATTAACAGCGGCGCTTGCACCGAAAGAGAGAACTGAGAGAAGACTTAAAGTTGCAACAGTGGTTTTGATTTTCATGATATTTACCTCGTCGAATTCTTTTATTCGGGGTCTTTGTTTCGTGACCCTCATCACAAAATCAAGTATACACTAATCACGCGATAAATTAATACCACGCTAATTGTTTCCATGGTAATTGGGTGTTAAGAAAAGTATTTTTTATAACTATATAGAATTAAAAATACAGATTAGAGCTTCTTCTTGAAAATAAAATTAATAAATTCATACTGATACAATATTTTGCAAATTGTGCGTTTTTGATGAGTATCATTCATCGCGTGAATGTGTTTTGGCGGTGAAACGCACTATTTGTTAAATGTTCGGTAGTGGAAAACTGAGGAGGGGAACAGAAAAGAGAGATTTTTCCCCCGCCACAGGGCGTGACGGGGAAGGGAATTACAGTTCTTGTTCAAACAGTTCCAGAATGGCTTCGTACAGGTCTTTTACCGTAAAACCTTTGGCCGGTGTGGTGAAGATGGTATCGTCACCCGCAATCGTGCCAAGAATACCTTCTGCTTTACCCAGTGAATCCAGCAGGCGAGCAATCAGCTGCGCAGCCCCTGGGCTGGTATGAATAACGACAACGGCATCGTTGTAGTCGATATCCAGCACCAGATTTTTCAACGGGCTTGATGTTGTCGGGACGCCCAGCTCTGCAGGCAGGCAGTACACCATTTCCATTTTCGCATTGCGGGTACGCACGGCACCAAACTTGGTCAGCATGCGTGAAACCTTGGACTGGTTGATATTATCAAAGCCCTGATCCTGCAACGCGAGGACGATTTCGCCCTGAGAGCTGAATTTTTCTTCTTTAAGTAGCGCTTTAAACGCCTTAACTAATTCTTCTTGTTTAGCCGAGCTTCGCATAAGTCACCCGTAATATGGCGGTAGAAACAACATTATTGTGCATACAGATGAATTTTTATGCAAACGGTCTGCCTCGTTCAAGGCTGAAATAATGTTATGAAAGAGCGGGATTTTATCAAATTTCGTTATCAAGAAACATGCCTGTGTCACGGCTCGCAAATAAGATTAAAAGTAAATTAAATGTTATCAAATTGATGTTGTTTTGAGAGGGCTGTAGGGTATATTGTCAGCACCTGTTGGAAAGTTGCTCTACTGTGCGAGTGGTTTTGAATTACGTAACTTAGGTTTTATTTTACGTAAGTTAAATGCATAAAAGCCAAATTTGCGTGACTACGCATTCTTGAAGCGTGGTTATTGAATTCATTGGATTTGTGAATTAAGGTCGCCGCCGCGGAGCAATAGACATTTTGCTTATCAATATAATAAGGAGTTTAGGATGAAAGTTGCAGTCCTCGGCGCTGCTGGTGGTATCGGTCAGGCGCTAGCATTACTGTTAAAAACCCAACTGCCTTCAGGTTCAGAACTCTCCCTGTACGACATCGCTCCAGTAACTCCTGGTGTGGCCGTTGATTTGAGCCATATCCCTACTGCTGTGAAAATCAAAGGCTTCAGCGGTGAAGATGCGACCCCTGCACTGGAAGGTGCTGACGTGGTGCTGATTTCTGCGGGTGTTGCGCGTAAACCAGGTATGGACCGTTCTGACCTGTTTAACGTGAATGCTGGCATCGTGAAGAATCTGGTGCAGCAGGTTGCTACAACCTGTCCGAAAGCGTGTATCGGTATCATCACTAACCCAGTGAACACGACCGTTGCTATTGCTGCTGAAGTGCTGAAAAAAGCAGGCGTATACGATAAGAACAAACTGTTTGGCGTAACGACGCTGGACATCATCCGCTCCAACACCTTTGTGGCGGAACTGAAAGGCAAGCAGCCTGGCGATGTTGAAGTCCCGGTTATTGGCGGCCACTCTGGCGTGACCATTCTGCCGCTGCTGTCACAAATCCCTGGCGTAAGCTTCACTGAACAAGAAGCGGCTGATCTGACCAAACGTATCCAGAACGCGGGTACTGAAGTAGTGGAAGCAAAAGCCGGTGGCGGGTCTGCAACCCTGTCTATGGGTCAGGCTGCAGCACGTTTCGGTCTGTCACTGGTTCGTGCGCTGAGCGGCGAAAAGGGTGTCGTGGAATGCGCTTACGTTGAAGGCGATGGTCAGTACGCTCGCTTCTTCTCTCAGCCGCTGCTGCTGGGCAAAAATGGCGTAGAAGAACGTCAGTCCATCGGTAAACTGAGCGCGTTCGAACAAAGCTCGCTGGAAGGCATGCTGGACACGCTGAAGAAAGATATCACTCTGGGCGAAGAGTTCGTTAAGTAACGCCAGGAGAGGCCAGCGTGTATTTGTAGGCCTGATAAGCGTAGCGCCATCAGGCATTACATGCTAACTCCCTATGATATCGCCTAATAGAAACCGGAGCATATATTGTGCTCCGGTTTTTTTATGGCAAGTGAGAGGTAGACGTAGCGTTAATTGGTGGCAGGGTATTCCTGAATCGTTACCTGCAGCGTCAATTGCTTATCATCACGCATCACAACCACTGAGATAACCGAGCCGGGGCGAATCTCCGCGACCTGATCCATGGTCTCCAGCGCTGATACTGCCGGTTTATTATTTACCGAAATGATGAGATCGTTGACCTGAATTCCGGCCTGGGCTGCCGGACCATCCGGAGCCACTTCGTTTACGACAATCCCCTGAATTTGATCCATGCCGCTACCTTGTGCGTGCAGCGGTGCAATTTCACGCCCGCTGATGCCGATGTAGCCACGAATAACGCGCCCGTCGCGAATCAGCTTATCCATGATTTTCGTCGCCAGTTGAAACGGAATTGCAAAGCCAATCCCTTCCGGCGTTTCACCATCATTGCTCTTATCAAACGACAGTGTGTTAATCCCCATTAACTCGCCCAGCGAGTTAACCAGCGCACCGCCGGAGTTACCGTGGTTAATGGAGGCATCTGTTTGCAGGAAGTTTTGCCGGCCCGTTGGGTTCAGGCCAATACGCCCCGTGGCGCTGATGATCCCCTGAGTGATGGTTTGCCCAAGGTTGTACGGGTTACCGATGGCAAGCACGACATCACCAATATGCGGTACACGTTTGTTATTAATCGGGATCGTCGGCAGCCCGCCTGCTGCGTTGATTTTCAACACTGCAAGGTCGGTTAAGGTATCAGAGCCAACAAGCAGCGCTTCAAAGACACGTCCATCCTGCAACGCGACGATAATTTGGTCGGCGTCATTAATGACATGCTTGTTGGTGATGATATAGCCGCGCTGATCCATGATAACGCCTGAACCGAGCGTGCGGATCTCAAGCTGGTTATGCGTCGTGCTGTTCATACTGCGGTTGTACACGTTGACCACGGCAGGCGCAGCACGGCGAACTGCCGGGTTATAACTGGCAGGAGTTTCATCTGTGCTGTCGAACTGTGGTGCGGTAAGCGTATTAATTTTTCGCAGAGAGGGCATCGCGGCCAGCAGAATGGCGCCGACGATTAAACCAATCGCGACCGAACGTAAAAGCTTCACAAACATGATGGCGGCGTCATTAAAAAAGGGAACGGCAGCAGCATATCACGAGTTTACCGGACATCACACGGGGGGCTGATGTCCGGTTGTCCTGGTTAACGCAAAAGCAGGTAAATACTCTCGTTACCACGAACGACCTGCAGAGCAATGATTGACGGTTTCGTTTCCAGCACTTTGCGCATTTCGGCAATCGAGTTCACCCGATCGCGGTTAACGGCGATGATGACGTCATCTTTATGCAGGCCGGCCTGTGCGGCTGGGCTACTTTTCTCAACGTTATCAATTCTAATGCCTTTGGCACCGTCTTTTAGCTGCCCGTCGCTGAGCGTGGCCCCTTGTAATGCCGGTGCAATCATTTCCGCACTGGCGGAAGATGATGTACTGGTATCCAGCGTCACTTCAACTTCCAGTGGTTTACCGTTACGCAGCAGGCCCAGTTTGACTTTGGTCCCCGGTTCGGTTGTCGCAATACGCGAACGCAGTTCGGCGAAACTACTGAGCGGTTTGCCATTTAGACTGGTAATCACGTCACCGGATTTTACGCCCGCTTTAGCGGAACCAGAGTTAGGCAGAACTTCGCTGACAAACGCGCCACGTTGTACATCCAGTTTGAATGCTTTAGCGATATCAGCGGTCATTTCAGTACCTTTAATACCTAACAGACCCCGTTTGATTTCGCCAAACTGCATTAATTGCTGCGCCAGCGTACGCGCCATGTTACTGGGGATAGCAAAACCTATCCCAATGCTGCCGCCGCCAGGCGCGAGAATGGCGGTATTTATACCAATCAGCTCACCATTCAGGTTGAGCAACGCACCGCCGGAGTTGCCGCGGTTAATTGACGCATCGGTCTGAATAAAGTTTTCCAGACCTTCCAGGTTCAGACCACTACGACCCAATGCGGAGACGATCCCTGAGGTTGCCGTTTGTCCCAGCCCAAACGGGTTGCCGACGGCGACAGCAAAGTCACCCACGCGCAGTTTATCGGAGTCGGCGATAGCGATTTGTGTCAGGTTGCTGGGATGCTGTATTTGCAGCAGGGCAATATCGCTCTGATCGTCGCTACCGATGAGTTTGGCATCGAACTCGCGCCCATCGTTCAGCTGAACGCTAATTTTCTGCGCCTGATTAATAACGTGGTTGTTGGTCAGAACATAGCCCTTGGCAGCGTCAATGATGACGCCTGAACCCAGTCCTTCGAATGGCTGCGAGGGCTGATCGGGCAGCTCATCGCCAAAAAACTTTTTGAATTCTTCCGGGACTTTTTGCCCTTGAACGGCGGTGCCCTCAACTCTCACGCTAACCACGGCAGGTAACACTTTTTCCAGCATGGGGGCGAGGCTGGGGAGCGCTGCCTGACCGGGTACCTGGCCGGGAATCGACGCAATGGCCTGGAATGGCGCCGAGAGAGTTAACCCGACACTTAACGCTAATGCACTCAACAGCTGGGTTTGTTTTTTCATGGATCCTGCTCTTGTACCTTGAGTAAACGGAAGATGATTCAAAACAGTTTGATGTTATTGAATTTTCGGTTTGGTCACAATGAGGCTAACGACTAAATAATAGCTGGGACGGGAAGAGAAGCGGAGGGCGCAATTGCTGCGCCCCATAAATTTCTTAACGATGTGCAGTTAGTCGCGCTTTGCGCCACTACGCAGCAGGCCGGAAGCCCCTTCGGAATAGTCACGCGGCATCTGAACCGGTGCCTGATCGTTACCCGCTTCAGACTCAGCCAGACGATTGCGGAATGGGTTGTTTTCCGCTGACATGCCCGGCAGCAGGCTGCTGGAGCTTTTCGCCATATGCTGATAGATCTGACGATAATCGTCAGCCATGTTATCCAGTAGCTCAGCGCTGCGGGCAAAATGACTCACCAGCTCTTCGCGGTACTCTTCCAGTTCAGCTTTGTTCTTTTCCAGTTCGTACTGTAATGCCTGCTGTTGGCGTAATTTACGATTACCAAAACGCATGGCTACAGCACCAATAATGATACCGACGACTAACCCAATTAGCGCATATTCCCAGGTCATGAACATCTCCCGTTGTCTTTTGTTTCCGTAGGGTGTTGGCTTTAGGCTCCATGCCTGCGCCTGATTATGCCACTATAACCGCTAATCCCGTAGAAGTGGAATCCCGTGTTTATATCACGTAATGTAGAACGGCCTTTTTTTCGTCAACCGTGAGCGACGGCACATCGATTCTCAAGGAATAACAATAACATCATGCAAAGCCTTTCCCCGACATCGCGATACCTGCAGGCCCTTAACGACGGCAGTCATCAACCCGACAATGTACAAAAAGAAGCGGTGAATCGACTGGAAACGATTTACCAGGAGCTCACGACGATTGCACCTCCAGCGGCGCAGGAGAGTGGACTGATGGCCCGCTTTGGTAAATTGCTGGGTAAACGTGAGCCGAAGGAAAACACGCCGGTGCGTGGTCTGTATATGTGGGGGGGCGTAGGGCGCGGAAAAACCTGGCTGATGGATTTGTTCTACCATAGCCTGCCTGGCGCACGTAAACAGCGTTTGCACTTTCACCGCTTCATGCTGCGCGTGCATGAAGAACTGACGGCTCTGCAAGGCCAGAGCGACCCGTTGGAAGTGATTGCTGACCGCTTCAAAGCCGAAACCGATGTGCTGTGCTTTGATGAATTTTTCGTATCGGATATTACTGACGCCATGCTGCTCGGTGGCTTAATGAAGGCGCTATTTGCTCGCGGCATTACGCTGGTGGCAACGTCCAATATTCCGCCTGATGAACTGTATCGTAACGGTTTGCAACGTGCGCGCTTCCTTCCCGCTATCGAAGCCATTAAACAGTATTGCGATATCATGAACGTGGATGCCGGCGTTGACTACCGGTTGCGTACGTTAACCCAGGCACACTTATGGCTGTCCCCGCTTAATGATGAAACGCAGCGGCAGATGGATAAGCTCTGGCTGGCCTTAGCGGGAGCGAAAGGCGATCATGCGCCGACGCTGGAGATTAACCATCGCCCGATGCAGACGCTGGCCGTTGAGAACCAAACGCTGGCGGTATCATTCACTACGCTGTGCGTCGATGCCCGCAGCCAGCACGATTACATCGCGTTATCGCGCCTGTTTCACACGGTGCTGCTGTCTGATGTACCGGTAATGACGACGCTGATGGAAAGTGAAGCACGGCGCTTTATCGCGCTGGTTGATGAATTCTACGAACGCCACGTTAAGCTGGTGGTCAGCGCCGCAGCGCCTTTATATGAAATCTACCAGGGCGAGCGCCTGAAGTTTGAATTCCAGCGTTGTTTATCGCGTTTGCAGGAGATGCAAAGCGAGGAGTATCTGAAGCGGGAACATTTAGCCGGTTAAACCTGCCGCAAATCACATAAAGGGGTCGATCTTTGACCCTGACTTCTCTATAATCTTGCGACCCCACGTTACGAGAGAGTTTTTTTCCCAAAACTTTCTATGCGCCGGCATAGGCTATTCGAAGGGGTAGGTTTGCTGGACAATGTCGTGTGAACCTCAACTGACAAAACGTTTGGGTGTTCACCAACGTGTAACTTATTTATTTGGGTAAGCTTTTAATGAAAACTTTTACAGCTAAACCAGAAACCGTAAAACGCGACTGGTATGTTGTTGACGCGACCGGTAAAACTCTGGGCCGTCTGGCTTCCGAACTGGCTCTGCGCCTGCGCGGTAAGCACAAAGCGGAATACACTCCGCACGTAGATACTGGTGATTACATCATCGTTCTGAACGCTGACAAAGTTGCTGTAACCGGCAACAAGCGTACTGACAAAGTGTACTATCACCACACCGGCCACATCGGTGGTATCAAACAAGCGACCTTTGAAGAGATGATTGCTCGCCGTCCTGAGCGTGTGCTTGAAATCGCGGTTAAAGGCATGCTGCCAAAAGGCCCGCTGGGTCGTGCTATGTTCCGTAAACTGAAAGTTTACGCTGGCAACGAGCACAACCACGCGGCACAGCAACCGCAAGTTCTTGACATCTAATCGGGATTATAGGCAATGGCTGAAAATCAATACTACGGCACTGGTCGCCGCAAAAGTTCCGCAGCTCGCGTTTTCATCAAACCGGGCAGTGGTAAAATCGTAATCAACCAACGTTCTCTGGAACAGTACTTCGGTCGTGAAACTGCCCGCATGGTAGTTCGTCAGCCGCTGGAACTGGTCGACATGGTTGAGAAACTGGATCTGTACATCACTGTTAAAGGTGGTGGTATCTCTGGTCAGGCTGGTGCGATCCGTCACGGTATCACCCGCGCTCTGATGGAGTACGACGAATCCCTGCGTGGCGAACTGCGTAAAGCTGGCTTCGTTACTCGTGATGCTCGTCAGGTTGAACGTAAGAAAGTCGGTCTGCGTAAAGCACGTCGTCGTCCGCAGTTCTCCAAACGTTAATTGCTTTCTGCTTCGGCAGATTACAATTTGCGAAAAAACCCGCCTCGGCGGGTTTTTTTATGATTTTCATCCGCCCAAAATCACGGTAATACGCTGATTGCCACCTCTTTTTCCCCATTTCCAGAATCGACTCACCACAAAGGTCACAAAATCTGGTAAACTATCATCCAATTTTCTGCCCAAATATCCGGTATTGTTCATTTTTTGTTTGTATTTTGAACAGTAATGACTTTCCCGAATCTGGGTGACATCACTTCTGGCTGGCCACAAAGTGGCTGGTAGCAGTAAAAATTCTGAATATACCTGGAGGTTTTCATGGCTGTCGCTGCCAACAAACGTTCGGTAATGACGCTGTTTTCTGGTCCTACTGACATCTATAGCCATCAGGTCCGCATCGTGCTGGCTGAAAAAGGTGTTAGTTTCGAGATTGAGCACGTGGAAAAGGACAATCCACCGCAGGATCTGATCGACCTCAACCCGAATCAGAGCGTCCCGACACTGGTGGATCGTGAGCTGACCCTGTGGGAATCTCGCATCATTATGGAATACCTGGATGAGCGTTTCCCGCATCCTCCGCTGATGCCGGTTTACCCGGTTGCGCGTGGTGAGAGCCGCCTGTACATGCAGCGTATTGAAAAAGACTGGTACACGCTGATGAATGTCATCGTGAACGGTTCCGCATCTGAAGCCGATGTTGCACGTAAGCGTCTGCGTGAAGAGCTGCTGGCAATTGCCCCTGTCTTTGGTCAAAAACCCTATTTCCTGAGCGATGAGTTCAGCCTGGTAGATTGCTACCTGGCACCGCTGCTGTGGCGTTTACCGCAGCTGGGTATTGAATTCAACGGTGCAGGTTCGAAAGAACTGAAAGGGTATATGACTCGCGTCTTTGAACGTGACTCTTTCCTGGCTTCTCTGACTGAGCCTGAACGTGAAATGCGTCTGGGCCGGGGTTAACCTGTATGGATTTGCCACAGCTAACGCCACGCCGTCCGTATCTGCTGCGCGCGTTCTATGAGTGGTTGCTAGACAACCAGCTCACGCCGCACCTGGTGGTGGATGTGACGCTCCAGGACGTGCAGGTTCCGATGGAATATGCACGTGATGGGCAAATTGTTTTGAATATTGCACCGCGTGCAGTTGGGAACCTGGAACTGGCTAACGATGAAGTGCGTTTCAACGCGCGCTTTGGTGGTGTGCCGCGTCAGGTTTCTGTGCCGCTGGCTGCTGTTCTGGCTATTTATGCGCGCGAAAATGGCGCGGGTACGATGTTCGAACCGGAAGCCGCTTACGACGAAGATGTCGCCAGCTTGAACGATGACGATAACGACGCGTCGGGTTTTGAGAATGAAACGGTCATGTCCGTCATTGATGGCGATAAGCCAGACAATGCCGACGACAACGACCCGGATGACACTCCACCGCCTCCTCGCGGTGGGCGTCCGGCGCTACGCGTAGTGAAATAATCAAACAGGCCCTTGCGGGCCTGTTTTGCATTCTGCGTCTGATATCAATAAAACAGCGCGATAGTGGCAATCATATTGACCACAAATCCTATCGCCATTGGGATGGCTGTCCGTTTTACGACCTCAAAAGGCGACACGCCAGCAATACCGGATGTCACGACAATCACTGCAGTAATCGGTGAAACCGCACGAGCCAGCGTGGTGGCGAAGTGCATCGGCATAATCATTACGACCGCAGGAATATGCAGCCCCGCAGCAATGTCCGGGATCAGACTGGCGAATGACATAAACGGTGCATTTCCGGATCCCATTACAATTGCGCAGGCGGCGATGACCACGGCCATAATGATCATCACACCGATACCGCCAAGCCCGGAGTGTTCCGCACCTTTAATCACCGCATCGACGGTGCCAATAGTGGTTAAGCCCTTGGCAAAAATCTCACCGGCCACCACCAGTGTGACGACGTTGGCAAACTGCGTTCCCATGCCGTCAAAAAACGCCTGCACATCATCCATAGTCTCACGCAGATTGTGTTTATGAAGAAACTCCACAAACATGGTCAGCGTCAAGCTCATTAGCATCACCACAACCAGATTCAATTCTGTCTGCATTAACCCCATATGCGCCAGCAACAGCGAGCCCAACATCAGGAGCAGCGGCATCACTGGTAAAATGGCGTAATAGAGTGGCGGCACATTTTCCAGTGTTTTTTGTTCATTGAAGCCTGTGCTGTCTGGTTGTGTTTTTTGATCAAACCGGCGTTGAACGAAAAAGTGTGCGATGGCGACGGCGATGATGACGCAGGACGCGACAGGAAGTTGGTAGTGGAAGAAATAAGTGGCTATCTTCATCCCCGCAACCTGTGCGGCAAAAATTGAATTGGTTTCCAGAATGCCCCATTCAATCGACATCGAGGTGGCAATGACCGCAACCGCGGATAAACGGCTCACGCCCAGGCTGACCAGCGTTGGGAAGAGTGTAACCATCAGCAGCATGCCCAATCCGGAAGCACTGGTGATGAATTGTGCCATGATTTGACCAATGACATACGTCGCGGCAAGCACAATATAGGGTGAACGGATGTGCTTGAGTGGGCGGCTCAACAGGCTGACCATTGCCCGGCTGGCTCCCATTCTATCCATATAGCGGGCATAACCGCCTACTGCCATGATGGACAGCCCAAGACCTGCCGCCCGGTTGGAAAGCATGCGCAGAATTTCATTATAAATATCGACCAGCAGATAACCGCTGCTTTTGCCGCTGGCGACCAGTGCGCCGTACCCCAACCAGACGCCGCAGATCATCAGGAAGATCCCGGCTGCAGCCAGTACTACCTGTGGTTTGTAGTTTTTGAGGATCAGGTAACCCATCGTTAATAAAACGATGACAGAGATAATAATGCCGAACATTTTTTCACTCCATGCCAGAGAAGAAGATAAATCCGGTAATAACGCTGTTTTAAATGCGGATGTTATATTTTTTCTGGTATGCGTTTTGGAGTGGATATCGTGTTTTTATAATCGAGGATTGGTTATTTTTCTTTTTAAAATAGTAGGTTATGATTAATTTTAAAGATCATGTTCGCAGATTTCATAAAGTTAGTTTTATCCCTTGGTAATAAAAAATATCTGCTCAATCATTC